>CAYQUY010000030.1:0-14368 GCA_964420755.1 uncultured Anaerolineaceae bacterium | reverse complement strand
GGCCGAGGCCGCGCTGGTGTCGTTGGCCCGCTTGCAGCCAGCGGACAGCCAATCCCAACTGCGCCTGGCGCTGGTCGTCGCCACCCAGCGTCCCGAAGAGGCGCTCCCCTATCTTCGCTTGGCGGATGCGCTCGCCGCGGGCGGGAACGGGCTGGCTCAGTCCTTGATCCGCGCCATCACCGACGCCCAGGCCGAGGCGGAGCCTGCCTACACACTGGCGCAAGTCGGGCAGGTGCTCGCCCGGCAAGGCGAGTGGCGCCTGGCAGCCTGGGCCTTCCAGAGCGCCATCGACTTGGAGCCGGGCTATGTCGAGGCCCTTGCCTATCTGGGGCTTGCGCTCGACCGCGCCGGCGGCGACGGGCTGGCACAACTCCAGGCTGCCGAAGCCGGGGCGCCCTCGGCCCCCCTGCCCCACCTCTTCCTCGGCATGCATTGGCACGCCCTGGGCCAGATGGGTAGCGCCCTGGCGGAGCTCACGACGGCGGGCAATCTGGACCCGTCGAATCCCGCCATCGCCGCGGAGCTGGGTGGCGTCTACGCCGATCTCGGGGAAGTGCAGCCCGCCCTGGCGGCTTTCTGCGCCGCAACCACGTTGGCCCCTCAGGAGCCCGGCTTCTGGCTGCTCCTGGCCGATTTTGCCCTCAGCCGCGAAGTCGAAGTCGATACCGTCGGCTTGCCCGCGGCCCGCAATGCCGCGGTTCTCAGCCCCCAGGACCCCGCAGCCATCGACGCCCTGGGTTACGCCTATCTTCTCGTAGACGACTTCGGCCTGGCGGAGCGATTCCTGACCCGGGCCGTCGAGCTCGACCCTCTGCGTGCGCGGACCCAATACCACCTCGGCCTGCTGCGCCTTTCACAAGGCGATGCTGTCGCAGCCACGCTGGCCCTGCAGACGGCCGCCCGGCTCGACCCGGAGGGACAGGTTGGGGACCTCGCCCAGCGGACCCTGGAGCGCCTTCTCCCGCCGTCCCCCTAGCCTGCCATCCGGTCCCCGGCCAGCCTCTGCCTCCGGCCGATGTGCTAGAATCCGCCCCTCAACGGCGGAGTCGGCATGCAAACACCAACGCTCCTGAGACGTCTGCTCCCGAGCGGCACGCTGGCGGCGATGCTCCTCCTCGGCGCTGCTGGCTGCACCTGGCTGGAGATACCCGCCGAGTCCGGCTCCGTTCTCTTCCAGGATGACTTCGCCCGGCCCTCGAGCGGATGGGACCGTTACCGGGACAGCCTGTACTCCTCAGACTACGTGAACGGTGCCTTCCGCATCTGTGTCACCGCGCCCGAGACCGATGCCTGGGCCACGCCTGGGGTGCACCTAGGCGATGTCCGCATCGAAGTGGAGGCAACCAAGGTCAGTGGGCCAGATGACAATGTCTTTGGCATCCTGTGCCGCTATCAGGACTCCCAGAACTTCTATTTCTTCCTGATCTCCAGCGACGGCTTCGCTGGCATCGGCGTCCGCCGCGCCGGGGGGACGACGCTCCTCAGCGCTGTAGACATGACCCCCAGCGAGGCCGTCCTCCAAGGCTCAGCCCGCAACCATCTCAGGGCAGACTGCCTCGGCGACCAGCTTGATCTCTATGTCAATGGCCAGGCCGTTGCCCACGCCGGGGCCTCCGACTGGCTGCGCGGCGATGTGGGCCTCCTCGCTGGGGCCTACGCTGAAGCCGGCGTCGTCATCGACTTCGACGACTTCTCCGCGCTGCAACCCTGACCCACCCTCGATCGGCCAGGCCGCCCTTGTCCCCCTGGCGGCGTAGGCAAGGAGATGGGAAGCCGCCTGGCCCGGAGAAGGAAGGGTGGCCCTTGCGCCGCACGCTCAAGGGCGACCCAGGCGGCCTCGGACAACGGCTTTGTTCCCGCTCGCCTGTCCTGCTTCCACGACCCGTCCGTCACCTGTATAATGAGCCTATGCTAACCAAGGAGATGCTCGAAGCCTCGCTGAAGGAAGCCATGCGGGCGAGGGATGACGTCCGCAGGCGCACCCTACGCATGATCCTCTCTGCCGTGAAACTGGCGGAAGTGGAGCGCCGCGGGCCGCTCGACGAGGCCGGGCTGCTGGCCGTCCTCGGCCGGGAAGCCAAGACGAGGCAGGAGACCATCGCCGACGCGGAGCGGGCCGGCCGGAGCGACCTTGTCGAGGAGGCCCGGGCCGAGCTGGCCCTCGTCGAAGCCTATTTGCCGAAGCGCCTGTCCCCGGAGGATCTGGAGGCGCTGGCCAGGAAGTCGATCGCCGAGACTGGGGCCACAACCCTAGCCGACATGGGCCGAGTCATGAAAGCTTTGATGCCGCAGATCCAGGGCCGGGCAGACGGCAAGACGGCCAGTGAATTGGTGCGGCGTCTTCTCTCCTCGGGCTAGCTCGTCAACATGGAAGAGAGTCCGATCCCGCGCACACGCATCGGCGAGCGCCTCAAGGCGGCCTGGCACCTCATCCGTCTCTGGCTAATCTTCGCAGCCGGGCTGGTGGCGGTGGCGGTCATCCTTGCATGGCCTGTGGCCGCCGGCGGATCAGCGACCGGGCTTCAGGTCAACGACGTCGCCCCCCAGGACATCCTGGCCCCCTACGCCATATCCTATGTGAGCGACGGTCTGACGAGGCAGGCGCGGGATGCAGCCGCGGCCGCGGTGCCGGACGTCTACGACACGCCGGACAGCCGGGTGGCGCGTCAGCAATCGGAGAGGCTCGGGGCGACGCTCGAGTACATCGACACCGTCCGCGCCGACCCGTACGCCTCCCCCGAACAGAAGCTGTCGGATCTGGCGGCCATGGCCGACGTCCATCTGGATGCCCAGACCGCCCAGACGCTGCTGGACCTGCCCCAACCCCGATGGGATGCGGTCAAATCGGAGGCGGTCTCGGTCCTGGAGCGGGTGATGAGATCCGAGATCCGGGAGGATCGGTTGGCTGAGGCCAGGCGAATGGTCCCGGCATTGGTCAGCATCTCGCTTCCCGAAGGTCAGGCTGCGATTGTCGTGCAGCTTGTCTCCGCCTTTGTCGCCGCCAACACGCTCTACAATGACGAGGCGACTCAGGCTGCCCGGGAGGAGGCGCGCCAGGCCGTGGCGCCGGTAACCAAGTCCTATGCTGCCGGCGAATCCATCATCACCCACGGTCAGGTGGTGACCCCCCTACACATCGAGGCGTTGCGAGCCTTCGGGCTGCTCACGCCGCCGGATCCATGGCGGGAGATCGCCGTCCGATCGCTGCTGGTCGTATTGCTCGGTTTCACCGTCGCCCTCTACACTTCCACCTCCCACGCACACCAGGTCAAGAGCACCCGCATGGCCCTTACGCTGACGGGCCTTCTAGTTGTGGCGGCGTTTGGGCTGCAGGTGATGATCCCGGGGCGGACGGTGCTGCCATACCTCTTTCCGGCCGCCACGGTGCCGATGCTGCTGGCCATCCTGTTCGGTCCGGGGATGGGCATTGTGTCTTCCCTGGTGCTCGGGATACTGGCCGGCTACCTCGCCCCGCGCGGCCTGGAAATGGGCGTGTACATGATGCTTAGCGGCGCCGTGGGCGCGCTGGTCATCGGTCGGGCAGAGCGCCTGAGTTCCTTCTTCTGGGGCGGCATCGGAGCCGCCATTGCCGCCGCCGCAATCGTGGCCATCTTCCGATTCCCTGACCCCTCCATGGACGCCATAGGCAAGGCCACTCTATTGGCGGCCGCCCTCGTGAGCGGGGGCCTCTCCGCCAGCCTGTGCTTCGGCCTCCTACTGCTTGCCGGGAGCGTCCTGGGCATCACGACCAGCCTGCAACTCATCGAGCTCTCTCGGCCCGATCATCCGCTTCTGCAGCTCCTCCTGCGCCAGGCGCCGGGGACCTACCAGCACAGCCTGCAGGTGGCGAACCTTGCTGAACAGGCCGCCCGGGCGATCGGGGCCAATACCCTTCTGACCCGCGTCGGGGCGCTCTACCACGACATCGGAAAGACCGTTCGGCCCCATTTCTTCATTGAGAACCAGGTCGCCGGGCAGAACGTCCACGAGCAACTGGATCCCACGACGAGTGCCACGGTCATCCTGTCCCACGTACGCGATGGCCTGGAGTTGGCGCGCAAGTACCGCCTCCCGAGCAGCGTCCAGGCCTTCATCCCCGAGCACCACGGAAGGCTCGAGGCGGGCTACCAGTTCCAGGCCGCCGTCGAGGCCGCCGGCGGAGATACTCTCCGCGTGAACCCGGAGGACTTCACCTACCCGGGTCCTCGGCCTCGCTCGCGGGAGACGGCGATTCTGATGTTGGCCGACGGCGTCGAAGCCAAGGCCCGCGCCGAAGGCCCCCTCGAGGACGCAGCCGTCGACCGCCTGGTGCGCTGGGTCATCGAGGACCGGCTCTCCAAAGGCCAACTCGACCGCACTGATCTCACCCTGAGGGACCTCGACACCATCCGTCGCTCCTTCGTCAACACCCTACGCGGCATCTACCACCCCCGGATTCGCTATCCGGACTCAATCGAAGGCCAGGCCGCAGCCCCCTCTCCGCCTTCAGGCAAGACGGGGGAATGACGAGCTACCGGATTCACCTCTGCGGTCGCGGGTCGCGGCGACCAGAAGCGGCGGGCATCCGAAAGGCCGTCCTGGCTGCCCTGGCGCACGAAGGGGCGGCGCCGGGCGAGCTTGCCATTGTCCTGGTCAACGAGGAACAGATGCGCGAGCTCAGTCGGGCGTACCGCAAGAAGGATGACTCCACGGACGTCGTGGCCTTCCCCGACGGCACCCCCGACCCGGACTCCGGCCTGCTCTACTACGGCGATGTCGCCATCGCCCTGCCCGTCGCCGAGGCCCAAGCCGCCGAAGCTGGGCACACCGCCAGTGCCGAGATCAGCCTGCTGGCCGTTCACGGCGTCCTCCACCTGTTAGGTCATGACCACGCCACCCCTCGTGACCGGAGGCGGATGTGGGCGGCCCAGACGGAGATCCTGCGGTCCGTAGGCACGAAGATCGGATCCGCTTAGGAGAGCCCATGCATTCCCCTGAACGCTCGCGCACGCGCATCGCAGCCTTCCGCTATGCATTTGCCGGCTGGTGGTATGTCCTGCGGACCCAGCGCAATGCCTGGATTCATGCCGTCGCCAGCCTCACGGTCATCGGGCTCGCGGCCTGGCTGAGACTGGAACACCTGGAGTGGGCGCTGCTCCTTGTGGCCATCGGACTGGTGTGGCTGGCCGAGTTCCTCAATACCGCTCTGGAGGCCGTCGTCGATCTGGCTAGCCCAGAACACCATCCCCTGGCCAGGGTCGGAAAGGATGTGGGTGCGGCGGCTGTGCTCATCGCCGCCCTGACGGCCGCGGCGATTGGCCTCCTTGTCCTTGGGCCCTCGCTCTGGGCCAAGCTCACCGGGATCGGCTGAGGCCGGCGCCTGCCAGGACCGGCTCCCTCAGACTTGGTGAGAGCCGGTCACGGCCGGGCGAGCCTGGGCTCTTCCTGGCATTCCGGACCCTCCAGGGGTTTCTCTTCCCCTTCAGACCAGCCAGCCTCAACGAGGCACCGCGTCTCGCGGCGCCAGTACGGCGGGACTGACACCCCCGGTTTGGGTCCCACAGGGGACCTCTCGTCCCGTTGCACCTCCCCCGTATCTGTGCCATAATGCGCCGTTGGGAGATGGCGCGAGCTATCACCACCTGGGGTTAGGTATCCAATGGCATCCGAAGACACAAGTAGAGCAAGCAACCTGTTCTTGGCGGCGACCGCCAGCTTCGACTTCTTCAATCCCGCCCTGGCTCTTGGCGGCCTGCTCAAGCTTGCAACCGAGCTCCTGGGCACGGACCAGGCTGCCCTGTACGAGTTCGACGAGCAGGCGGCGAGCTTCGCCCCACGTTTCGCCCACGGCGCAGCCATCAGCGATCTCGGCCGGCTCTCGGCCTCGGCGGAGCACCCTGCGCTCCGAACAGCACTGTCCAAGCGCCGGGCCACCGCTGGGGGCGAGGCCCGTGGTTCCCTTGGCCTGCCCCTTGCTCCCGGCGAGATCGCCGTGGCGCCTTGCCTGGCCGGCGGGCAGACGATCGGCCTGCTCTTCGTCGCCACGAGCAAGAAGCACACCTACCTGCCGCAAGACCTGGAGACGCTCGAAGTCCTCGCCGCCCGGGCAGGGGAAGTCCTGACTTTCGCCCGCCAGACGGCCAGCCAGGGCTACCTGTTTCACAAGCTCTCGCTGCTCTACCAGGCGAGCCACGCCATCACCAGCACGCGCGAGCGACAGGAGACCGTCCGGCAGACCGCCGCCCACCTGCTCAAGGCCACCTCGGCCGACGTCTGCGAGGTCCTGGTCTTCGAGGAGGGCAACAACCAGACCACGCGCTTCCGCCAGCAACTGGGGAAGTCCGTGCAGCACACGGTGGTCTCGCTCATCACCGATTCGATGCCGGACTACCCGGCCCACAAGCAGGTCGTGGCCGAACTGCGTCCGGCGACGCTGAGCCTGCTTCCGCCGCAGGGATCGGCAAAGGACCTGGCAATCCTGCAGTCGGAAGGCATCGCAGCGGCGGCGGTCTTCCCCTTGGCCACCGGCAACACCGCGCTGGGAATCGTCCGCCTGCTTTACAACCAGCCTGGCCGCCAGATCACCGACCAGGAGATGGAACTGGCCCAAGCCATCATCAATATCGGCGCCGTCGGCCTTCAGGACGCGCTACATCTCGAGACAGCGGAGAACCGGGCGACACAGCTTCAGGCGCTGGGCGAGATCGGTCGCGAGATGACCTCCACCCTCGTACCTCGAGACCGCCCTCGAGAACGCCATGCGTCACACGCAGCGGCTGCTCCAGGTTGAGGCCTGCGTGCTCTTCCTCCTTGACGAACGCGGCGAGAAGCTCGTCCTCAAGGCAACGGGGGGCAGCCAGATGCGCATCCGCGATGTCGCCATCGGGCTGGAGGAAGGCATCGCTGGCTGGGTCACCCGCAACCGGAAGCCGCTGATCGTCAACGACGTCCGCAGCAACCCCCTGTACCACAGCGCCGTCGACAGCCAGACGGGCTTGCTCACGACCTCGGTTGTGTGTGTCCCCCTGGAGACCCGAGGGGAGTTGCTGGGTGTGATCGAGGCCATCAACCATCCGCGGGGCGCGTTCAACCTGGCGGACCAGCAGCTGTTGTCCTCGGTCGCCTCCTGGGCAGGCATCGCCGTCGACAATGCCAACCTCTTCGAGAGGGTTGCCGAGGGCCGCAGCCGACTCGAGGCCACGTTGGTGGAAACGGCCGACGCCGTCGTGCTCACCGACCGCAGCGGCCTGGTTATCCTGGTCAACAAAGCAGCCTCCCAGTATTTCCGCATCAACGCCGAGATGGCCGTCGGCCGACCGGCTAGCGAAATCTTCACCGAACACCCGCTGGGTGAGCTCCTTTCCAACCCGGATATCAGCCTGCCCACCAGTCTGGAAATCACCACCCCGATGGAGCGCGTCCTCTACGCCACGATCAGCCAGGTGACCGACGTCGGCCGGGTGGCCGTGATGCAGGACATCACCGCCCTCAAACAGATCGACCGCATGCGCTCTCAGCTACTGGGGACGGCCGCCCACGATCTGAAGAACCCCCTCAACGCGATCCGGCTGGGCGCGGATCTGCTTGGCGACGCCCCGCTGAGCGAACTGCAGCGGCGGGCCCTCAATATGATGCAGAGGGCGACCGAGAGCATGACCAACCTGATCACCTCCTTGTTGGAGACCATCCGGGTCGAGTCGACAGCGATGTTCACCCTCGAACCCTGTCAGGTCACCGATCTGATCCGTCGTTCGATTGAGGACCTTCGACCGCTCTCCGAGGCCAAGAGGCACACCGTCGAGTTTCAGCCGCCGTCGGAGCCGATCCTCATCATGGGAGATCCCGCGCGGCTCAATTCGGTGATGACCAACCTTCTGAGCAACGCCATCAAGTTCACCGATACAAACGGCCACATCCGCATCCACGTCTCCTCCGACGAGGAGAAGGTGCGGGTCGACATCACTGACAACGGGCCGGGCATCCCTGAGGACGAGCTTCCCCGGGTCTTCGATCCCCTCTTCCGAGGCCAGAACGCGACCCGCGACCCCAACAACCCCATCGAAGGCACCGGGCTGGGCCTGGCCCTGGCCAAGACCATTGTCGAGCAGCACGGTGGCCGGATTTGGGTGAACAGCAAGGTTGGCGAGGGATCGACGTTCACCTTTGCCCTGCCGCGGGAGCCCACTCCCAAGACTGGATCGCTACGTCGGGAGGGGTAGCGGCCCTCAGCAAGGGACCAGCCCGCCTCGTCGCCTCCACAGACGGGCGGGCTGCATGATTTCTGGCGAGACGAAACGCCCTTCGCCTGGCCATTCGTGGCCGGAGAACCGACATGGGACAGCCAGCGCTTCACTTCGGGACTGTCGGCGCGCCCATCTCAACCCCCAAGAAGCCCGGGGGCTCAGTTGGCGCCGTCATGCGCTTGGCCGAGCTCGGCCTGAGTGCGTTTGAGCTCGGTTGGGTGCAGTCTGTCCGGGTGAGCGAGCAGACCTGCGTGGCGATTCGGGAAGCGGCCGCCCAGGCCGGCGTCCACCTCAGCGTGCACGCCCCCTACTTCATCAACCTGAACGCCGATGCCTCTGAGTGGCCCAAGAGCAGGAAGCGCCTCATGGACGCAGCCTTCTTTGGCAACCTGGCGGGTGCGACCGACATCGTCTTTCATCCCGGGTCCTACTTCGGCCGTCCTCCAGGGGAAGTCCTGGAGACCGCCATCCCCCGCTTGAGGGAGTGCGCGCAGGAGTTGCGAGGCGCCGGCAATCCGGTCGTCCTACGACCTGAGACGATGGGCAAGAGCGGCATGCTGGGATCGCTGGAAGACACATTCGCCATGTCCCAGGAGATCGAGGGGGTCGAGCCCTGCATCGACTTCGCCCATCTCCACGCCCGCTGCGGCGACGGGTCGCTCAACTCCTACGAAGAATGGAAGCGAGTCCTGGCCGCATACAAGAAGGCGCTCGGCGCCCGGTCGCTCCGGCGTCTGCACTGCCACCTCTCCGGCATCGAATACGGCGCCAAGGGGGAACGCAGCCACGTCCGGTTGGCCGACTCCGACCTGGATCTGGAAGGCCTGTTCCGGGCGCTGGCGGAGTTCGGCGTTCAGGGACGCCTCCTGTGCGAGAGCCCGGTCCTGGAAGAGGATGCCCTCGTCTTCCAGCAGACCTGGCGCCGGATCCTTGGGGAGGAAGCCGCGTGACCTCTGGGCGCGCCTCCCGTCTGGATGCGCTCAACCAGGCGATCATCACATGCAGGCGCTGCCCCCGGCTGGTCGAGTATCGAGAGCGCGTCGCTCGTGAGAAGCGCCGGGCCTTCCGGGATCAGGAGTATTGGGGCCGTCCCGTCCCCTCATCCGGCGACCCCCGCGCCCGGGTCCTCCTGGTGGGCCTGTCGCCGGGCGCGCACGGCTCCAACCGCACCGGGCGGATGTTCACGGGCGACGGCTCGGGGGACTTCCTGACGCCCGCCCTCTACCGGGCCGGCTTCGCCAACCAGCCCACATCCACAGATGCCCAGGACGGACTCCGGCTGAAGGACCTGTACGTCGTGGCTGTCGCACACTGCGCGCCGCCAGACAACCGGCCAACCCGCCCCGAGATGGAGAACTGTCGTCCCTACCTTCTCGAGCACCTTCGGCTGCTTCGGGACGTACGCGTCCTGATCGCGTTGGGCAGGGTTGCGTTTGATGGCCTGCTGGCGGCGCTGGTGGAGGACGGCATGGAGCCGCCAACGCCGCGGCCGGTCTTCTTCCACGGAGCGGAAGCCCGGCTGGGACGGTACACACTGCTGGCGACCTATCACCCCAGCCGGCAGAACACGCAGACCGGCCGCCTCACGCCCGCCATGTTCGACAAGGTCTTCGAGCGGGCGCTGGCCTGCCTGACCTCCGACGCTAGTCACCCCTGCCACGGGGAGCGCGCAGCATCGCCAGCCCGAGCAGGACGATGACGAGCGCAATCACGATCAGGTACTCCGCAAGGCTGACAACGCCCGCGAGCACCTTGAAGACCTGGAGCAGGGCGAGGACGCCTGTCACGATCAGCAGGATCGCCAGCAGGACCCACCATCGTCCGAGTCTCACGGCTGCACCCGATTCCCGTATCCCTGGCCAAGCGGCCATGGATTGAGATCCGCGGGAACGGCCCCCGAGGCCGGAGGGGACCCCCCGCAATGCCCAGAGGAAAGGCGGCATCGTCCGTTGCAGGCCGGGGCCTCATCCGAGTGCTGAGGCCAGCCTAATGCCTCGGCGTCCCAGCTCCTATGACTTTCGCTGACACGAGCCGGCGGGAGAAAAGCCGCCGCGACCATAGGAGAGAGCCGCTTCGGGCCATCTCAGAGCAGCCTTCTGGCTCCTCGAAGACGTGACAGGCAACTCAAGTCTAGGCGGATCCAGAGCGGCTTCACTCCGAGGGGAAGTGGACTTCTTCCTTGCCGGCTAGCTTGTCATTGATGCGCTGGACGACAATCTCCAGATGCTTGGGCTTGTGAACGAAGTCGAGGTCGTCGCTCCGGATGGTGAGCACGGGGCAAATGTCAAACTTGGCCAGCCATTCGGTGTAGCACCTGTCAAGGAGGTTGAGATAGTCGGCGGTGATGCCCTTCTCCATGTCCCGCCCGCGGGCTCGGATTCGATCCAGGAGCACCGGAACCGGCGTCTTCAGGTAGAGCAGTAGATCCGGGGCCAGCAAGCTGTTGACCACGAGGGAGTACACGCGGCGATAGGTCGTGTAGTCCCGCTCGGTGACGTTGCCCAGGATCAGGCTGGCCTTGGCGAAGATCTCGGCGTCCTCATAAATGGAGCGGTCCACGATGGCCGACTCCGGCAGCCGGGCGAGGGCCATGTGCTGCTCCGCCCGGTGCCCGAGGAAGAAGATCTGGAGGTGAAACGCCCATGCCCGCATGTCCGCATAGAAGTCGGCCAAATAGGGGTTGTCCGCCACCGATTCATAAGCCGTGTGCCAGCCCAAGTGCTCCCCCAGGCGTTCGGTGAGGGAGGTCTTGCCGGCTCCGATGTTTCCGGCGACGAGCACAAACCGCTTGGCCATAGGGTGTGGACCCCTTTCAAGGAGACTCTGCAGAAGCGGCAGACGAGGGCGATGGAAGTATACATCAGGCCCTCGGCCCCGGTCTCGGCCGGACCGGCTCGCTCTGCCGCGGGCGCAGACTCCTGCCGTGGCAAACCCGTCCACTACTGTCGGCCTTGATTCGGGTGGCAGCCAGCCAGAAAGAGGCGCTGCTCGGGACGATTGAGACCCCCACCCCCAGCCGGCCTGCGGGCTCTTCGAACCGTGCTTCGAGAGCACCTTTCTGGTGACCATCGAGGAGGATGCGATCGGGTAGATCTTCAGGAACAGACCTTCGTCGGCGCAGGTCGAGCAGCATCGGCCGAACCGAGATGCCTTCGCTCATGGCGGGAGCTCCGCCTCCGACAGGCATCTGACGGGGCTGCCCGGTCAGATTCGCCGGAGGGAGTCCAGCGCCTTCGACGATATCTCGAAAGACCGCCGGCAAGGGACTCGAAGGAGGCCAGGATCAGGCGTGGGACAGCAACCCAGTTTTCAAAAGGAGCAGTGAAACAGCTGGTGGCTCGGACCAGGCCCGAGCCACCAGGTATGCCGTCGTCGTCTCCGGGCAAGGCTGTCTTTCATCACCTTGCCGGAAAGAATGCGTGTCAGCACTCGCTGAAGCCGCAGGCGCGGCACTTGAAGCAGCCCTCCTCGTTCACCAACGCCGCCTCACCGCACTCTGGGCAAAGGTCGCCGATCTGCATCGGAAGCTGCCCGGCGGGGACGATCTCGACGGGCAAGGACTCAGGTGTCTGGCCCAGGTACTCGGCCAGAGCTCGAGCCACGCCGTCGGGCAGCGAAAGCACCCGATTCGGGCCAAAGCCCAGGGGCCGCCCGCCGCCGATTCCGGCCATCTGGCGGACGACCTCGGCCATCCGCTCCCGAGGCGGAACGGGTGAGGCAACCCGCAGGGCATAGGAGACGAGCCGACCGATCGCCTCGGAGACAGCGGCCGTCTCCGACCCAGCCTTGGCCGTCGTGATGAACACCTCAAATGGCTGGCTCTCGCCATTTTGGTTAACCGTCACGAAGGCCTTGCCCACAGGCGTGCTGATCTGGAAGGTGCTGCCATCGAGCCGCTGCGGCCTCGGCTTCTTCCCCTCCTGCCAGATCTTCAGCTGGGAAGTCTCTCCAACCCTGGGCTCCTTCTTCGAAGCCGTAGCTCTGGTCTCCAGCACCACCCGCTCGCGAGAGCCTGTGACGTAGACGGTCAGGCCTTTGCAGCCGAGCTCCCAGGCCAGTCGGTACGCCCGGGCGACGTCTTCCGGCGTAGCGTCCTCCGAGAAGTTGCAGGTCTTCGATAGGCTGTTGTCCACGAAAACCTGAAGCGCCGCCTGCATGCGGACGTGCTCGTCGGGTGTGATGTCCTGAGACACGACGATGACGTGGCGCAGGGCCTCGGGCACGCCGGGCACATCCTGGCAGGAACCCTCTTCCAGCACCTGCTTGACGATGGTCTCACGCTCATCCTCGTCCAGGCCCGACTCGATCAACGCCTGCTCAAATAGCGGGCTGGTATAGTGGAGCTGGAGATCACTGCCCCGGTCATCCACATGCCGGGAGTAGGCCAGCGCAAACACCGGCTCGCAGCCGTAGCTTTCGCAGCCGGCGACCGTTCCTACGGTGCCGGTCGGGGCAATGGTCGTCTGCGCCGCGTTGCGCACGCCGTGTTGGCGCAGGCCTTCTCGCACCAGGTCCCAGTCCACGTCGGGGCGACCGAAGTCGCGGGTGTAGGGGAAGAGAGGCGTGGGCGGCTGCCAGCGGAGATCTTCAGGATCGTAGACACTGCCGTGGAGAGCAGGGAACGGGCCGCGCCGACTGGCCAGGTCGATGCTGGTGAGCATGCTGTGGTAGCGGATGAACTCCATCAGCTGCCCGGCGAACTCCTGTGCCTCCTCGGAGCCATATCGCACGCCCACGCGGTACATCAGATCGCCTAGACCCATGATCCCCAGCCCGATGCGCCGGGCGCGGAGAGCGGCCTCCTTGAGCTGAGGCACAGCGGCCACGTACGCATTGGCGGTGACGACATCGTCAAGGAAGCAGGTGCTGGCCACAACCGTCTCGCGCAGCTTCTCCCAGTCGACGGTCCTGCCAGGGCCGAAGTGCTCGGCCAGGTTGATCGAACCCAGGCAGCAGCTCTCGTAGGGACCCAGCCACTGCTCGCCGCAGGGATTGGTGGCCTCTAGCTCGTAGAGGTGGGGGACCGGATTGCCGCGGTTGGCCGCATCCAGGAAGAGGATACCCGGCTCGCCATTGTGGTGAGCCTGTGTCACCATCAGGTCGAAGACCTCCCGCGCCCGGATGGTCTCAACAACCTCGCCAGTGTGGGGAGCCACCAGCTCATAGGTTCCATCGTCGCAGACTGCCTTCATGAAGGCATCGGTCACGCCGACCGAGATGTTGAAATTCGTGATCTGGTTCTCGTCGACCTTGCAGGTGATGAAGCGGCGGATGTCGGGGTGATCGACCCGGAGCACGGCCATGTTGGCCCCGCGCCGGGTGCCTCCCTGGGCAATCTCACCAAAGGCCTTGTCGTAGACGCGCAGGAAGCCAACGGGCCCGGTGGCCTCGCCGGCGGAGGAGTGGACGAGCGCCCCGCGCTGGCGGAGACGGCTGAAGGAGAAGCCGTTGCCGCCGCCGGTCTGCTGGATCAGGGCCGCGTCCCGCAGCGTCTGAAAGATGCCGGCGGGATCGCGCCCCATGTCATCCGAGATCGGAAGCACAAAGCACGCTGCCAGCTGGCCGAGGGGCGTGCCGGCGCCGGTGAAAGTTGGTGAGTTCGGGAAGAAGCGCTTGGAGGCCAGAAGGTCGTAGAACCGAAGGGCAACCGCCATGGGCTCGCCGCCGTACTCGTTCTCGGCCTCAGCCACATGGTAGGCGACGCGCCAGAACATCTCCTCCACGGTCTCGACAGGCTGGCCATCTTCGCCGCGTCGAACGTAGCGCTTCAACAGGACCGTGCGGGCGTTCTCGCTCAACTGGGCACGGTGGCACTCTTCTGGGAGCGGCGGCCGTTGGTTCGGTCGCTCAAGCTTGTCGCTCAACTGAACCTCCGGCCTGGCAGTATCCAGCATGGGCTTGCCTCCCACCCGTGTCATGACGCCCTAGATCCTTCGGTGCCGCCACAAAAGGACGAGCCGCTCTCACTCCCTCGCAAGTGAGAGCGGCTTAACCTTCCAGAAGTCGGTCGATTTCGTTGCGGATGGCCCGGAGGTCGTCCAGGCCCAGGTAGACAATCGCGTAGCGGATGTAGGCGACATGGTCCAGCTCCTTGAGTCCCGCGATGACCATGTCGCCCACGATGCGGGTGGAAACCTCGGCCTTGC
>CAYQUY010000029.1:0-14445 GCA_964420755.1 uncultured Anaerolineaceae bacterium | reverse complement strand
GTTCTGAGCATAGACGTACGGCTCACACTCGTAGACCTCGATCGCATCGTTCTTGGTGCAAGGGTTGATTCGGGCATAGTACTCGTGCGCGCGCTCGCCGTTGCCCAGAATCGTTTCGGCAATGATGGCCCAAGGATTGGTGTGCACGAAGATGCCCCCGTTCTCTTTGGCGCCGGGTGGGTAAGTGGTCACACCACCATACTTGGGGTCGTATCCGTTGAAGCCGGGAGCGCTCAGCTTGAGGCCGTACCTTGTGTTCAACCTTGTGTGGGCCGACTCCATGGCCTGACGGCCGCGCTCGGACGAAGCGAAACCGGAGATGACTGCCCAGGACTGCGCATTCAGGTAGATCTGGCCGTGGGTGTTCTTGGACGAGCCAAGCGGGTTCCCTTCGGCGTCGAAGTAGCGGATGTACCACTGGCCATCCCAGGCGACGGTTTCCACGCGAGATTTCATCTCATCGTACGCCGCGCGCTGCTCAGCGGCAGCGGCCGCTTGGCCAAGATGCTCATACAGGATCATCATCTCAAGCAAGGCCTTGCCATACAGGTTGGCCGCAAACAGCGACTCTGCCCCAGTCGGTAGGTTGACCGTATCATTCCAGTCTGCGAAGCCAAGCAGTGGCAGGCCATGTCTTCCGGTGTCATGGCGCGTGAAATCCAGCCCACGTTTCATGTGCTCGAGCACCGAGCCAGATTCCAGGGGCCGTCCCTGCTTGTCTCGATCATAGAATGAGACCACCTCGTCCAGAAAGGCCAGATCGCCGGTCTCTTTCAGGTAGGATGTGACAGCAAGGATGGCCCACAGGTGGTCGTCGCTGTAATAGTGCGGGCGATCTTGCCTCTCCAGGGAGTCGCCGGCGTTGCCTTCCAGCGTCAGCGGGTTGAACTGGTGCATGGCCGAGCCGTCCCGTTTCTGGAAGAAGAGCAGCGTGCGGATGAGGTTCTTGGCTTCCGCCGGAGCGGAGGCCAGGACGGCCATCACGTCCTGCATTGAATCGCGGAAGCCGATCCCACGCGAACCGAGACCCGGTTGGTAATAGGAGAGGTAACGCGACCAGGTCTTGGTTACGTAGCACTGGTAGGGGTTGTACACGTTGAGCATGACATTCATGCTCTTGTCCGGTGTGTCTACCTGCAGGGCGGCCAGGTAGTCATCCCAGAACGCGCGCATCTCCTCGAGCGCCGCATCAACAATCGGTGGCTGACGATACCTGTCTATTCCGGCGCGGGCGGCCTCGATGCTGGGATCCTGCCCGAGCTGGAGGATGATCCGGCGGCTCTCGCCGGGTTGGAGCACTCCCAACGGATGTAGCAGGGCGCCGATGTTGTCGCCGCGCGAGGCCTGCGAGCATGGCAATTCTGGCTTATCTAGGCTGAGGGGAGCCCGAAAGGTGCCGTATTCGTTGTCGCCGAGGAACCTCTTCCGGTCGGTCTCGAAGGACGAGGCCGGCAGGTTGGAGGTCAGGTAGTTGACCCTTGTATCCCGATACATGAACGGATATTGCACCAGGATCTTGAAGGCCCCATCATCCACCGCACGGCTCTGCATGGTTTGCGGCAGCCAGTCGGCATTCGTGAACTGCATGAGGGCATCGGGGTGGGTGTACTCGACCACGGGGATGGCGTCGGCCTCGACAGGCTGGTCGGAGATGTTGGTGATCCGGATGTCGCGGACTTCTCGCGTCTCGCCCCGGGGGACAAAGATGACGACGTCCGTCCGCAGGCCAAGGAATTCGGAAGTGAGGCGGGTGTAGCCCAGGCCGACGCGACACTCGAAACGTTCCAGTTGATCAAGGGTTGGCACGAAGAACGGGGAGAAGACGCGGTAGCCGCCATCCGTGTGGAGGCGCAGGTAGAGCGTTTCGCCCTTGAAGTCCGAGGAGGGCAACTGCTGAACGTACTTGGTGATGCGGTTGAAGGTCGGGTCATCCTTGCAGATCAGTGCGCCACCGGTGTGGTCCACGAATCCACCGAACTCCCGCGTGCCGATGTAGTTGATCCACTTGACCGGCGTGCGCGGATCGGTGATGACGTACTCGCGTTTCCGTTCATCGAAGTGCCCGAACTGCATAGGCGTCCCTCACCGGTGGGATACGATCTCGATGAGTTCCTGGCTGACGATCTGGCCGTCCTTGTCGACTAGGCCAAAATCCAGATTCTTGTACGTCCAGACGGCGAAGCCTACTCCATTGTCGCTGAGCAGGGCGATGACGTCACGGGTCCATTTCAGGCGGGTGGCCAAGGGGGCACGTTCATAGACACCGAGCTCGCCGCAGTAGACAGGCCGACCGAAGCGCTGGGCAAAGTCCAGAGCGGGCCGGAGCACAGATTCAAGATACCTTGGATCGAACCGCCTTCCGACCTCGCTCCCGAGCCAGGTACAGTGCTCAGGATTCGCCTTCAGGAAGGCTTCCAAGCCCATCGCTTGGCCGGGGTAATCGACCTGCTGGTTGTACTGGGCCAATGCGCGGATCCAGGGTGCCTTTTGGTGCGTGACAGTCAATGGCGCATAAAAGTGGAACGTGTACAGTGTATTCGGGTCGTCAAGGACTTCGAGGTTCCTCAATTCATTCGGGGCGTTGTAGTGATTCCCACCGATGATGATCAAGCGTCCATGGTCAATACGACGGATGAGCGTAACAACCTGCTTGATCAACAGGTTCCAGGAGCTACTTTCGGGTAACACGACCTCATTGAGTATTTCGAAGGCCAGCATGTCATCCAGGCGGTCGGCGAAACGCTTCGCCATCACCTGCCATAGATTCAGGAATCGATCCTGCAGGGCAGAGCTCCCGAACAGGGAACTCCGGTCGAGGGCGTCGAAGCTGTAGCCAGGCGCCTTGTGCAGGTCGAGGATGAGACGCAGGCCATTCTCCCGGCACCAATTCACACAGGATTCGACGTATTCAAAGCCGCTCTCCTTGTAGAGGCCCGGCTTCGCGTCATCCTCCAGCACGGGGTAGTCCAGCGGCAGGCGGATGTGGTCAAACCCCCAATCGGCGATGCGCTTGACGTCGTCCACGGTGATGAAGGTCTCGAAGTGGCGGTGGCTATAGGCTGGATACTGCGAAATCCAGCCACCCAGGTTGACGCCGATCCGAAGAGACCTCGTATCCATCCGCCTACCCAGAAGCTGTAACTGGAGAGAGTGGCTTCCAATCCCTCAACGCGGTGCTGAGAAGAAACGATCTCCTATCCGAGATGGGGTTCGTTCCCCGATGTGCCAGCGCCCTGAAGGGCGCCGGCGAGACCAACATGCTACGCAGCATTCTCTGCACAGACCCACCACGGAGAACCGAGGCGATCACTCCCAGGATCAGGAGCCGGTGTCGGCGACGTGCTTACCAGAGCGGCGCACCGATCAGGGTTGCCGGCTGAGCGGCCTCACAATCTGAGCCATGACGGAATCGAGCGCCGAGGCGTCCTGACGGGATAACTGCAAGACCTGCCTCCCTGCCGTGATGCGAGGACCATGGTCAGGGCCGAGGAAGCGCTACTCGACCACGTGGAACCGATTCGCCACCCGGGTCAGGGACCAGCCGCCATTCGGCAGGATGGCCAGAGCGCTGCCGACCCGTCTTGAAAGATGGGCCTTCCCGCCTTCCTGCCAGGCCATGTTCGATGGCCGGACCGTTGCGATTGACGGCCCTGGGAAGGCTAGTGCCCTCCCGAAAAGCGTGATGGACCAACCTTCAGTGCAGGCCTGTCAAGAAGGAAAGCCGCCAGGGAAGACCAACAAGATCCCGGAACTCTGGAATCGACTTCCTTTGCCTATCTCAGCCTTAGGACGACGTGCACTTCCTTGGTGCCCCGAGGAGGGATGGGGATAAGGGTGCCGTCCATGGCCCTTCCGTCCACTTCCAGTTCGACCTCGTTGCCCGGACCATGTCTCTCGACGTGAATGACGTACCGGACTCCTCGATAGCTACGCACCGCTTCGAAGCCACTCCACGATGAGGGGATGACAGGGGCCAGGCTCAACCCATCGAATGTCGGGCGGATCCCCAGGACCCACTGGGTGATGGCGACGTAGTTCCAGGCAGCCGTGCCCGTCAGCCACGAGTTCTTGGCCTCGCCGTGGGTTGGGGCGTCGCGACCGGCGATCATCTGCGCGTAGACGTAGGGTTCGCACTTGTGCAGTTCGCTGATCTCTTCGCGCACCGACGGGTTAATGCGCCGATAGTAATCGTAGGCGCGGTCGCCGCGTCCGATCCGCGTTTCGGCAATGATGACCCAAGGGTTGTTGTGACAGAAGATGCCCGCGTTCTCCTTATGCCCGGGCGGGTACGACGAGATCTCGCCGAGATGGAGGTAGTAACGATGGTAGGCTGGCTGCTGCAGAATGAGGCCATGTGGGGTGGCCAATCGTTCCGCCACCGAATCGAGTGCCTGAGCGGCGCGGCCGTCGTCAATCCCCAGGCCGGCCATAACGCACATCCCCTGAGGTTCGATGAAGATCTGCCCCTCATCGCATTGCTTGGAGCCAATCGGGTTGCCAAAATCATCGTAAGCCCGCCGAAACCACTCGCCGTCCCAGCCTGCTGCCCAAATAGCTTCCTCCATCTGGTGGGCGGCTTCGCCAAGTGCCAAGGCTTCCTGCTCGTGCTGACATCGTCTGGCCATGCCGGCCATCTCATTGGCCGCCAGGATGAACAATCCTGCGATGAACACACTCTCGGCGATCTTGCCGTTTTTGTTAGTCGTGGTTTGGAATGACTGGCCGGGGGTATCGGAGAAGCAGTTCAGGTTCAGACAGTCATTCCAGTCGGCGCGGCCAATCAACGGTAGCCCATGCGGGCCCTTGCGGTCCAGTGTGCACCGGATCGAGCGCTGCAAGTGGCCGTAGAGCGGCTCTTCCGTGCCGGGACGATTGTCGTAGGGCACCGATTCGTCAAGGATTCCCCAGTCTCCCGTCTCCTTGATGTAGGCGGCCACGGACAGCACCAACCAGAGAGGATCATCGTTGAAATCGCTGCCCACATCGTTGTTGCCGCGCTTCGTCAGCGGCTGGTATTGATGGTATGCGCCCCCGCTCGGGAGTTGTGTTGCCGCCAGCTCGAGGATTCGTGTACGTGATCGCTCAGGGACCAGGTGGACGACGCCGAGCAGGTCCTGATTTGAGTCGCGGAAGCCCATGCCACGTCCGATGCCTGACTCGAAGTAGGAGGCCGAGCGTGAGACATTGAGCGTGGCCATCACTTGATAGGCATTCCAGATGTTCACCATTCGGTTCGTGTGGATATCGGGCGTGGATACCTGCAGTTTGCTCAATAGCTCGTCCCAGTAGCCCCGAAGCTCCTGGTAGGCGTTCTCCACTTCCTCGGCCTGCAAGTAGCGGCGGATGATCGGTTCGACGCTGCGTTTGTTCAGGTTTTGCGAGCCCGGCGGATCGAACTTCTCGGCCTGAGGGTTCTCGTGGTAGCCCAGGATGAAGATAATCCCCTTCTCTTCCCCCGCATTCAGACGGATCTTGACATGCTGTGCGGCAATGGGTTGCCAGCCGTAGGCGATCGAATCCTGCATCAGGCCGGCTTCTACGGCTTGTGGGGAATCCCAACCCCGGTACGCGCCGAGGAACGCCTCGCGCTGGGTGTCGAATCCAGCCAGTTTCTCGGAGCAGGCGAAGTAGGCGAAGTGGTTGCGGCGCTCGCGATACTCCGTCTTGTGATAGATAACGCCGTCAACGACCTCGACCTCGCCAATCGACAGATTGCGCTGGAAGTTGGTGGCGTCATCCCAGGCGTCCCACAGGCAGAACTCGACGGCTGAGAAGACCGACAAGTTGGCGGCCTGGCCACGACGGTTCGTGATGGTCACCTCCCAGACTTCCAAGCTTTCGCCCAGGGGCACGAAGTATCGGAGGTGGGATTCGATGCCAGCCAGCCTGGAGCGGATGGTCGTATACCCCATTCCGTGGCGGCACTCATATTCGTCGAGAGGGTGACGCGTCGGCTGCCATGTCGGCGACCAGAACAAAGGTTGATCTGGAGGGGAGGGGGCGTCATCGTCCCGCAGGTAGATGTACCGGCCCCCCGAATCCAGCGGTGCGTTGTTGTACCGGTAGCGGATCAGCCGTCGAAGGCGGGCGTCTTTGAAGAACGAGTATCCACCAGCAGTATTGGAAATGAGTCCAAGATACTCATCGCAGCCCAGGTAGTTGATCCAAGGCAGGGGTGTGTCTGGTCGCTCGATGGCATATTCGCGGTGGTGGTCGTCAAAGTGACCGAAGCGCATGGTACCTCGCGGTGAAGACGTGGGTTGACCTGCATGCCGGTGTGCGTGCGAGGGGCGGGTTCCGCCTCGCGCGGGGCGAGGGCAGGCCTCGTCCCGCCTCCATGGCGACGTCTCCTACGGAGGCTTGCATCTGCAGCGGTATCAACAGGATTGACGGCCGCGCTCGATCGTCGCGCGGGCCAACCCCAGGCGGTGTCGCTCCCTCTCTGTTGCGCCTAGCCGGCGGAAGCCACATAATGATCCCGTTCGGCCTCGATCAATTCGGACGGTTGCCGATCCGAGTCTTTGTCGGCAGGTCCCATGGCCAGGTCGGAGGGCCTTGCAGCCTCCCCGATTTCCCGTTCCACGGCTTCCCATCTCTTGTCCAAACGCGGGACGGAGGCCATGAGCATCTTGGTATACGGATGGAGCGGGTTCCGGAAGACTCTCTCTGTTGAGCCCATCTCTACCACGCGGCCCTTCTGAAGGATCACCGCTCGCTCGCTGATGTAGTAAGCCAGCGACAGATCGTGCGTGATGAAAAGGATCGAAAGGCCGCCCGCTTTCAGGTCCGCCAGGACATTGAGCACATCGATTCGCGTGGATGCATCGAGCATGCTGATGATCTCGTCTGCGATCATGAGGTCGATGTCCAGCAAGCAGGCGCGGGAGATGAGGAACCGCTGTAACTGGCCACCGCTGAGCTGGTGAGGGAACTTGTGCAGGACGTGTTCGGGATTCAGGCCCACGCACCTTAACGATGCATCGACCTTGGCTTCCCACTCCGTCGAATCCATGTCCGGATAGAACTCTTCCTTGAGGACCCGGAACATCCTGTCGGCTTTGAAGATCGGGTTGTAGGAGCTAAATGGGTCCTGGAACACACCTTGGACTTTCCGATAGAAGTCCTTCAGTGCGCCTCCCCTGAGGGTCGAGACGTCCACCCCATTGAACCAGATCCTTCCCGAGCCCACCGGGATGAGACGCAGGATCATCTTCCCGATCGTTGTCTTTCCGCTTCCGCTCTCTCCGATCAAGGAGACGACTTCCCCGTCCTTCATGTCGAAGCTGACGTCCTTTACCGCGCGGAGTTCCTTGCCTCCGAACGTGCCGACCTTGTACACCTTCGACACCCCCTCCAGCTTAAGCATTCCTCTCGAACTCCTTCCAGCAAGCCACCTGATGGCCCGCGGCGACTTCGATGAAGGGCGGCACCTCGAGGCACTTGTCGAAGGCGACGGGACAGCGCTCGCGGAAGCGGCATCCCGCGGGAGGGTTCAGGAGCAGCGGCGTGGTCCCCGGAATGCCCGTCAGCCTATGCTCGGCGTAGCGTACGCCCACGCTCGGCAAGGAGGAGACCAGCATCCTCGCATACGGGTGGCGCGGCGAACGGATGATCGTGTCGGTGGGGGCCTTCTCTGACAACTGGCCAGCATACATCACCAGGATGCTGTCGGCAATCTGATACAGGATGGAGACGTCATGGGTGATGACGATCATGCTCCTGACGATCCCTTGGTCGCGCAGCCCAACCAGCATCTCGGCCACGGCCTTCTGGGTGGCCACGTCGAGCGCCGAGGTGATTTCGTCGGCGATCAGCAGGGACGGGTTCAGCAGCGTCGAGAGCACCATGACCATCCTCTGCTTCATTCCTCCGGAGAGCTCGATCGGGTACATCGTCAGCACTTCCGGCGGCAGCCGAACCAAGTCCAGCCGCCGGCGGAGCTCCTCTGGTGACGTTTTCCTCTCCATCTTCCGTGAGCGCACTAACTCCCGCGTCATCGTCCCGATCTTGCGCGTGGGATTCAGGGCATTCATGGCGTACTGCGGGATGATTGAGATCCGCCTCATGCGGAACTCGTCCATCCGGGTCATGTCAGCGATCGGGAGCTCCTTCCCGTCGAGCTTCACATGGCCTTCGACGAACCTGAGCGGGGCGGTCAACCGAATCAGACTGTGAGCCAGCGTGCTCTTGCCGCAGCCGGATTCCCCTGCCAGCCCCATGATCTCCTTGTCATCGATGGTGAAGGTCGCGCCATCCAACGCCTTGACGTCCCCCCTGAGGGTTTGGTAGTAGACCCGCAGATTCTCCACCTGCAGACTCATTGCCCTACATCTCCCTCAGTTTAGGGTTGAAGACCTCGTCCAATCCGACGTTGGTCACGTACAAGGCACCCACGATCATGGTGATGGCCAAACCTGGCGGGACGAACCACCACCAGACGCCGAGAAGCAGGGCGCCCCACAGAACGGCGTTGTTCATCATGAGACCCAGCGAGATCCCTGAGGTGGGACCCAGACCGATAAAATCCAGGGTGGCTGCAATCAGTGCCGCCCCTCCGAACTGGAGGATCAGGACCAGCAGCAGGTAGGACATCATGTTGGGCGCGATCTCGCTGAAGATGATCTTCCACGCCTTCATCCCGCTCAACCTGGCAAGGTCGACGAATTCCCTGGAGCGCAAGGAAAACGTCTGAGCGCGAATGGCCCTCGCCACCCAGGGCCAGGCTGTGCACCCGATGAAGATGCTTTCCACGACAAAGCCCCGGACCTTGAGATAGGCGGTGATGATTAGGAGCACGGCGAAGGTGGGAATGACCAGGACGATATTGGTGACCATGTTGAGGACTTCGTCTACCAGCCCGCCTCGATAGCCAGCGGTGAAGCCGATCAACACTCCCAGGAGAGTCCCCAACCCTCCTCCCAGTGCTCCTACCAGGAACGTAGCCCGGAGGCCGTAGACAAACTGCGAGAATACGTCCTGGCCGAAGGTGGTGGTCCCAAACCAGTACTCAGCCGAGGGCGGCTCGGCTCCCATGGGATTGACGTAGTCGAAGGGAGGATTATCGGTGAGTAGGGGGCCAATGAGGGCGATCACAAGGAAGGCAAGGACAATGGTCAGCCCCACGCGCAGCTTGTTATTCCTCCAGGCGAAATAGAGGAACTCATGCTTCTTGGCTGTCTGCATCATGCGCCTTCACCCGTCATGCCCCTTCGTGTTCTCGGGTCCACGAGGACGTACGCGACATCGATAGCGAAATTGGCCAGGAGCACGCCCGTGATGATGAAGAGGAAACACCCCTGAATCAGAAAGTAGTCCTGATTCTGGATTGCCGCAAGAAGGAGGTAGCCGATGCCCGGATAGGAGAACACGACCTCGGTGACCAGCGCCCCGGCCACGATCACCCCCAGCTGCAGCGCCAGCCCGCTCAGCTGGGGAAGGATCGCGTTACGGAACGCGTAGTTGCGCACGAGCTTCCGCGGCGCACCCAGGGCCTCCAGATAGTGAGAGTAGTCCGCTTCGAGTTCGTAGATGATCATGTTGCGCATCCCGATCGCCCAACCCCCGAATTGGACCAGGAAGAGGGAGGCGAAGGGCATGAACCAGTGCCACAGGACATCGCTCATGAAGCGCCAGGATAAGTGCGGCGAGAGGTCGAAACTGTAGGCCCCCGCGATGGGAAACAGGCCCAGCTCGATGCCGAAGACCCAGGCTAGCAAGATCCCGAGCCACATGTAGGGGGTCGCCGTGAGGATATAGCCGAGCGGTAGCACGGTGTTGTCAAGCCACTTGGTTCGTGCTGCGAAGGCGCCGAATCGGTTCCCTGCGAACCAGCTCAGGAGGATCGCCGGGACCAGAAGAAAGACGTCATAGGGCACAGCACGCATGAGCACCCTTGCCACGGGCTGTGGAAACATGTAGACGCTGATCCCAAGGTCGCCATGGAACAGGGCTTTCCAGAAATTGAGGTACTGCTGCCAGATGGGGACGTCCAATCCGAAGGCCCGGGTGAAGTAGCTGTGCAGCGCCTCGGCTGCCTCGGGGTGCAGGGCCGCCCTCGACAGCATCGTCTGAACAGGATCGCCGGGCATGAAGCGGGGGATCAACCAGTCGATGGTCACGGCGAGGAAGAACGTCAGGACGTAGATGAGAAGCTTTCTCCTGAAGTACGTCTTCACCCGAGTTCCTCCCTCGAGGCGGGTGGAAAGAACCCGCCCCTCCCGCGGGCCAGTGAGGGGAGGGGCGGGGCTCGTACCGTCCTAGCGCACCAGCTCCAGCCTATTCACTCGGCACCGGCTCAAGCGTGGTGAGCGTCAGCAGACCGCCCATCTGCCAGTACCCTGACCAAGTCACGGGTAGGGTGTGGGGCGCATCTGCTGCTTCTGAGGGCCAGTTCGTCCAGTGGGCGGTGCTGTACTGGGCCCACAGACCATTGTACCAGAGGGGGATCATCGGCATCTCTGTCAGCATGAGCTCCTGGATCTGCGAGCAGATCGCCTGCATCCCCGCGACATCGTCCGACGGAACAGCGGCCAGCGCGTCCACCAGAGCGAACATCTCCGGGCTGTCCCACCGGCCGAAGTTGCCGCTGCCCATTATGTCTTGGATGGGGTGGCGGAACAACAGGTTGTACAGCGTCCAGGGGGTATTGCTCATCTGCGCCCAGTTGTTCAGGGTCATGTCGAAGGTGCCATCCGTGAGCGCAGTGTTCCAGGCACCATAGTCCGGGGTCACGGCCTGGATGTTCATGCCGGCTTCCTGGGCGCTGGTGGCAATGACGTTGATTGCCTCCATCCAGTCTGTCCATCCGAATGGACAAGTCACCTCCAACGCGATCGTGGAACCATCGGGTGCTTCGACAAAGCCGTCACCGTCGACATCCACGTATCCGGCTCCGGCCAGGATCGACCGAGCCTCGTCTGGATCGTAGCTGTAGCCCAGCCTTGCCACCACATCCTGGTCAACGTACGTGGACAGGGATGGCAGGAGGCCCGTCGGGCTGGCCGCGGCGACGAGCTGGGCGTAGGCGACGTTGACGATGTCCGGCACATTGATGGCGAAGGCAAGTGCCCTTCTGAAGGCCGCGTCGTCCATCGGTGGCTTCGTCGTGTTCAAGAACAAGACAGCCGTATTGGCGGAGAGCATGTACGGGGTTCCGGCGAAGTAGGTTTCAACGTACCCCCGGCTTGACAGGTCCGCAATGCCCGGAAGGTAGTTGTTGCTCAGATCGAGTTCGCCCATGATCACCATGCCCAGGGCGATGTTGTTGCTGGAAGTGCGGATGTCAACGATCCGCCGGGGTGCGGGGGTCAGGCCCAGCAGCCGCGTTGCCCACCAGTCCTCGTTCCGGATGTACACGCTCCGGTCTTCGCTGGACGACTCAAGCAGGTAGGCTCCCGAGCCCACCGGGTTCTCGTTCATGCCGCTGGTGATCTCCTCTTCCGTTCTGCTTGCCCAGAGATGCTCTGGAACGATGAAGATGTTGTAGAGGTTATTGGCGAATTCCTGGTAGAGGGGATCGGTGAACTCCAGCGTCAGCCCGTAATCACCGCTTACGGTGATGCTGTCCAGGTAGTTCCACATTGGGCTGAACCAGATGGCGGCATACTGCTGGCCGAGCTCGAAGGTGAAGGCGACATCGGCGGCCGTTATCGGCTCGCCGTCGGACCAGGTCATGCCCTCCCTGATCGTCATCTCGTAGGTATCGGCATCCACCCACTCGCCGCTCTCCGCCAGCCAGGGGATGAACTCACCCGTCATCGGGTCATACATGAACAGGGTCTCGTAGATGAGCCCGTTGGTCCCCGTCGTGTTGGCCTTGCTCCAGGTGATGAACGGGTTCCAGTCGTTCGGTGGCCCCCACGCAGCGCCGCTGACGTAGAGCGTCTCGCTGCGTTCGAATACGACCTCGGTAGGCGCTGTGGTGGGCACCGCCGTTGGCACGGCCGTGGGCGCTGGCGGTGGCTGAGTAGGGGCTGCGGGCTGGACTGCAGTCGCAGTAGGCTGCGCACAGGCGCCGAGCAGCATGCCCAGTCCCACCAGGATGGAGAAAGCACGCCTTGAGTGCTTCATTCTCTTTACTCCTCTCGATATGCGTGTTCCGTGTCGGGACAGGCGATAGCCGATTCGCTCTTTCTGCAGTCTTCACCTCCTCCATCCTGAAGGGACCTTCCGCCTTCTACGGTTGGGAGCGCTCCCATCGCTGGCCAAGAAAGCTCACGGGTGGGCCGGCTCTTACTGCCTCCGGTATGCGCCGCACGATTCCCGAACGATCAGCTCGGTGGCCATGATGACGCGACGCGGGGGGGTGATGCCATTCTCGATGAGGTCCGTCAGGACTCCTACGGCTGACATGCCGAATTGCTGGACCTGCTGGCGGACGGTCGTCAGAGGCGGATCCGTGAGCGCGGCGCGTGGAAGGTCATCAAACCCGACAAGAGCAACGTCACCAGGGATACTCAGGCCAGCCTCGCGGACGGCGCGCATGGCTCCGATCGCCATCATATCGGAGGCCGCGAAGACCGCGTCGGGCTTGGCCGGCAGCAGCCGCTGCATGGCGTAGTACCCGCTCGCCTCAGAGAAGTCCCCCTCCGCCACCAGCGATTCATCCACGGTACGATCTCGCTCGGCCAGGGCTCTGAAGTAGCCTTCCTGGCGGTCGATTCCTGTGGTGCTGTTGGCCGGACCGGTGATGGTCGCGATGCGCTGGTAGCCTAACCGAAGAAGATGGCTGACGGCGTTGTAGGCCGCGTCAACGTTGTCCACGTCGATGTAACTGACACCATCCGCGTGGAAAGGGCGGCCGATGATCACCAGCGGAATATTGGAGTTGACGAGGCGATCGATCAACTGGTCGCCGATCTGGCCGGTCTGAACCAGGACCCCATCCAGGAAGCCCCTGCGGGACACGCGAGGGAAGATCTTCTCCTCGTCGTCCTTGGTGCCGACGAGAAAGAGGCCTAAGGTATAATCAGACTGGTTGCACGCCTGGGCAATGCCTTGCGTGAGGTGGGGGAAGTACGGGTCCGTGAAGAAGGAAGTGACGGTGCGAGGGAGAACCAGGCCGATCATCTGGGAACGCTGTGAGGCCAGCGTCCGCGCGGCCGCGTTCGGATGGTAGCCGGTCTTCTGGATGACTTCCAGCACGCGCTTTCGGACATCCTCGCGTACATGGGGATGGCCGTTCACCACTCGCGAGACGGTTGAACGCGAGACCCCGACCTGCTTGGCGATGTCCTCCAGCCTCAGACCCGCCATGTGGTTGCTCCATGGAATGGCGGAAGCGCTCCCAAACGCGAGGCGGCAAATACGGGAACCCTTGCCCTCAAACTGCCGATATTCCCAGATATACGGCTGACGTGGGAGCGCTCTCAGGAGTCACGGGTAGTATACAGGCCTTTTCCTGCCGTGTCAACACCCTTCAATGCCATGGCTAGGGCCGGCCAACAACCGTGGCGATCTTCGAGAATAGGGCGTCCGCAGGAGCCTCACCCCCCGATTAAGAACCGCCGCGGCGCGAGAGGAGGCAGGGCGGACGTTCCGTCCGGGTCCATGTCGTGATCCACCACCCACTGGCCCCATCCACTCCGACTCGATGACAAAGGAGGCGTCTCACCGATGGCCCAACCCAACATGCCCTGGGAAGAGCGTCCGGCAGGCTGTTCCGACGTGGTATGGCGATACAGCGGAAACCCGATCATCCCTCGCAACTTGACGCCGTCCGCGAACAGCATCTTCAACAGCGCGGTCGTCGCCTTTCGAGGCGGCTTCGCAGGCGTCTTCCGCTGCGACAACAGGAAGCGCGAGATGAACCTGCATCGCGGCTTTAGCGACAACGGTATCGACTGGAGGTTGGAGGACCGACCGATCGAATGGGAGTGCGACGACCCTGAGATCGGCCGATACGAGTTTCGCTACGACCCGCGTGTGGTGTGGCTAGAGGATCGCTACTACGTGACCTGGTGCAACGGCTACCATGGTCCGACGATCGGAATCGGGTACACGTATGACTTCGCCAAGTTCACGTTTCTAGAGAACGCTCTACTGCCGTTCAATAGGAACGGAGTGCTGTTTCCCCGTCGGATCGGCGGCAGGTACCTCATGTTCAGCCGCCCGAGTGACAATGGTCACACACCCTTCGGGGACATCTATGTCAGCCAGAGTCCTGATCTGATCCACTGGGGGGAACATCGCTTCGTCATGGGAGTGAAAGGCGGCTGGCAGAGCACGAAGATCGGGGCCGGGCCGATCCCCATTGAGACGCCCGAAGGCTGGCTGCTGTTCTATCACGGCGTCCTGACTTCCTGCAACGGGTTCGTCTACAGCTTCGGAGCTGCCCTGCTTGACCTGGATGAACCCTGGAAGGTGATCTACCGCGGCGGCCCATACTTGCTTTCCCCACAGACATACTACGAGTGCGTGGGCGACACGCCGAATGTCGCCTTCCCC
>CAYQUY010000028.1:0-15431 GCA_964420755.1 uncultured Anaerolineaceae bacterium | reverse complement strand
CATCGCCTGGGGAGGCTACGCACTGTTCGTGAAGACGGGACCGAGCATCGCCGAAGTCCACCTCGACAACGTACGATTCTGGGACCTCAGCGGCTATGGTTCTCCCGGACAACAGGCCGCCACTCCTCCACCAACCGCCACAGCCATGCCCCGATGGGTGACCGAATTCGCCGAGCCGATCCTCCAGGCGATCCGGCGCACGGCGCCACACATGAGGTTCACGCTTTTCCCGCCTGCGTCCGCTAGGCCGCCAGGACTGGAAGTAGTCGACGGCCGCCTCAGGTTCACAGCCGCGAAAGGCCGTGTCTTCTACATGTTCGAAAGGTGGTTTGACACCTCCGATATTGCCCTCCAGTTCGACATCATCCCAAGGCAACTGGATTCCTCGGACGAGGTGAGGCTCACCTTCCGCATAACAGGCAACACATTGCCGGAGTCTACAGAATGGGAGGACTTCGTTATCGTGCCCGGTGGCGGCACGTCGGGCAGTGATCGGTGGTCCTGGTACCGTGATCCGGGGCCCTCTGGGGAATACGCCGAGCTGGAGTCCGGCGAGCTACCCATCTTCCGCCTTGGTGAACCAACTCAGGTGGTATTAATCGCCTGGCGGGACGAGGCGGCCATCTATCTCAACGGCCAGCCCGTCGCCTATCGTGACGACAGCACCACGCGGGGAACCTGGTATCTCCTGTCACTGAACTCAGGGGCGGATCTCAGTCAGATCGATCTGGGCAACCTGCGCTCCTGGAACCTCAGCTGGGTAACGATCCCTTAAGGGCGGGTTCACCATGGCCGTCAACCCCTTCACCTTCGGCAACCCCATCCGCGATCCGGCCCGCTTCCACGGCCGGTCGCAGGAGATCCGCCAGATCACCAACCGCCTGCTCTCCAGCGCTCACGAGAGCACCTCCATCGTCGGCGAGCGCCGCATCGGCAAGACTTCCCTGCTGACCTACCTCTCCCATCCCGACGTCGCCCCTCGCCTCGGCCTTGCCCCCGACCGCTTCTGCCTGGTCTACCTCGACTTCCAGGGCCTGACCGACATCACCCCCCTCCGCTTCTGGCAGCGCGTCCTGGCCAAGATGGCCCGTTCTGCCTGCACCCCCGGCTTGGCCGCCCGCTTCAAGGCCCTTGCCGCCCAATCCGGGTTCGACCTGTTCGACCTGGAAGACCTCTTCGAAGAAGTGGCCAGCCACAACCTCAACGTCGTCCTCTTCCTGGACGAGTTCGAGTACGTCACCCAGAACCCCAACTTCGGAGGCGACTTCTTCGGCGGCCTGCGCGCCCTCGCCATCCATCACGGCCTGGCCCTCGTCCCCGCTACCCGCCGCGAGCTCGTCGACCTGTGCCACTCCGACGAGATCAAGGGCTCCCCCTTCTTCAACATCTTCGCCAGCGTCGTCCTGCGCCGCTTCCCCCCCGCTGACGCCCAGGCCCTGCTCCAGGCCTACACCTCCAGCGCCGGCATCTCCCTGCCCCCCGAAGAGCAGGACATCGTCCTGCGCCTGGGCGGCGGCCATCCCCTCTTCCTCCAGATGGCCGGTCACTACCTCGTCGAAGGCAAGCTCCAGGGCCTGACCGGACCTGCCCTGCTCACTCGCCTCCAGGCCGACTTCGACCATCAGGCCCAGCCCCATTTCAGTGACCTATGGGCCCATTGCTCCGAAGGGGAGAAGATCACCCTCCTGGCCATCCTCGCCCTCAGCCGCCAGAAGCCCACCAAGAAGACTCTCCCCAACCTGGAGAACCTGACCCGCCTGCACCCCCGCGCTCGGCCTGATGCCACCTCGCTCGCCAATCGCGGTCTGCTCGACGAGACTGACGGCGTCTACTCCCTCTTCTCCCCCTCCTTTGAGAACTGGGTCGCCCTCGAGCTCTCCGCCGAGCCCGGACACGAAGAAGCCGCCGACAGCGTTCAGACTTGGCTGCAGGAGAGCGGATGGGATACGATCGACCCCATCAAGGGAATCCTGCCGAGGTTCAAGAAGAAGTACTGGCCGATCCTGGGCGAGCTGCTCAAAGACCTGTCCTTCAAGATGATCGCCGTTGCCGCCGCCGAGAGGTTGATCTGAGCCCGACCGTGCCCTCGCACCGCTGCCTCGCCAGGACGCCGCCGACTAGTCCCTTCGCCTCGGGCCCATCCTCGCCCGCCACTCCATCGTCCACCGTCCGTGGTCCATCGTCCATCGTCTGCTCTTCGGCATGACCCACGCCCTTCGCTCCCACTTCCTGCTTGACCCCGGGGTTGTCTTCCTCAACCACGGCTCATCCGGCGCCTGCCCCAAGCAGGTCTTCGAGGTCTACCAACACTGGCAGCGGGAGCTTGAGCGGCAACCTGTCGAGCTTCTCAGCCGCCGTTTCAAGGGGCTGATGGCCGAGGCCCGGGCCAAGCTATCCGCATACCTCCGCTGTCAGGCGGAGGATCTCGTCTACTTCCCCAATCCCACGACCGCGATCAACATGGTCGCCCGCAGCCTCGACCTGTCCGCCGGGACCGAGATCCTCACCACCGACCATGAGTACGGCGCGATGGACCGCACCTGGCGCTTCCTCTGCCAGCAAACCGGTGCCCGCTATGTGCGTCAACCCATCCCTCTCCCTCTCACCTCCGAAGAGGCGTTCGTCGAAGCCCTGTGGGCAGGCATTACTGAGCGGACCCGCGTGGTCTTCCTCAGCCACATCACGAGCCCGACGGCCCTCATGTTCCCTGTCGGCCGTATCTGCCAGCGGGCTCGCCAAGCCGGATTGCTCTCCATCGTCGACGGGGCCCACGCTCCCGGCCACATCCCCCTCGACCTCGAGGCGCTCGGCGCTGACCTCTACACTGGCGCCTGCCACAAGTGGCTGTGCGCCCCCAAGGGCGCTTCGTTCCTTTACGCGCACAAGGAGGTCCAACCTCTCCTCAAGCCGCTGGTCGTCAGTTGGGGGTGGGAGTCAGACCATCCCAGTGAATCCCGTTTCATTGATTACCATGAGTGGCAGGGCACGCGCGACCCAGCTGCTTTTCTCTCCGTCCCCGCGGCCATCGAATTCCAGGACCAGCACGACTGGCCATCCGTTCGGGAGCGCTGTCATGATCTGGCCAGCCGCACCCGCCAACGCATCAATGACAGGACCGGCCTGCCCGCCATCTGCCCCGATTCGCCTGCCTGGTTTGGGCAGATGGCCGCCGCCCGGCTGCCCGATCTCCCCGTTGAGGTCTTGCAGCGCCGCCTCTACGACCGGTACCGCATCGAAATCCCCGTTCATCGCTGGAACGACCAACCGCTGATCCGGGTCTCCTTCCAGGCCTACAACGACGCGTCCGACGCTGAGACGCTGCTCGACGCCCTGGACGAGCTCCTTCCCCAGCTCGCAGCCAGCTGACCCACGCGACTGGCCCTTCAAGGGCCTTCCCGGAGGCGACAGGGTTCAGGCTGCAATGATTCGACCATCGCCTGCACCACGCTCACCCTGACCGCCCGAATCACCAGGGTGCCCTGCAGCCTCTCGGGTCGTTTGCGCCCATTCCAGGATAGGCCGTCCAACCATTGAATAGACCCTCCCGCGGGTACTAATGCCGGTGGCCGAAGGGATGGGCCGGAAGCCGCCGCCTGACCGCCATGCTGAGGAAGGGATCCTGATATCGGCATGACCGGAATCTTCGGTATTGACCGATGGCTCCGTTGGTGCCATAGTAGATAGGTACCTTGAGACAAGCCGGAGATCGAGCCCCTCCAGGCGAAGTGCCCTGCGGGGAGAGCAAGGGGCCAGCGCTGCTGCCTGCGGGGCCCCGCAGCCTTTTCATCGCTGAAAGGAGGGATGCCCCCAAGAGCCTGATACCCCCTCGTTTCCCCATCCGTTCCACCTACTGTGTGCGACAAGGAGTGTGCAGAGATGGCAGAAATGGTTGCCCCGGCCGCCGGGACCACCGAGCGTAAGCTCTATGCGCGCAAGAGTTCCGGCCTGATCCGCACCATCGGCGTCTTTGGGGCCATGGTCTTCGGTGTTCACTGCATCAGCCTATCGTCCTCGGGCCTGATCCCCTACTCCTGGATCGCGGGGGTCTGGCCCGGCAGTAGCATCATCGGCGTGCTCACCGTGGCAGCGATCTTCTGCCTGTTCCACGGCTACACCTACGCCACGATTGGCGCCACCATGCCGCGCTCAGCGGCAGACTACACCCTCGCCAGCCGCGTCCTGAGCCCGCCATTGGCCTTCGCCGCCAGCTGGACCCTCGTGATCTTCAGCGCCATGGTCGCCGGAGCACTGATCGCCTGGATCCCCTCAACCGCCGTGCCGGTCCTTGCACGGACGATGGGGATCATCTTCTCCAATCCCGGCATGGTTCAGTTCGCCGACTGGTCTGCGGGCCACGTCGGGATCGTTGTGATCGGCACGATATGCACCCTGATCACGTTCCTCCTGATGATTCTGCCCACGCGTACGATCGTGCGCATCCTGGAAGTCGGCTTCTTCCTGGGCCTGCTGGCATGGGTCATCCTGTACTTCCAGCTCGGCACGGCCGCCAAGGATGCCTTCCCTGCCGCCTGGGACCGCTTCATGGGCGCGGGCAGCTATGAGGGACGCATCGCGCTGGCCCAACAGAACGGGATGATGATCAACCCCAACATGGCCATCATGACCCTGGCGGGGCTGATCATGGGCTTCTGGGTCTTCTACGGCTACTACATCCCCACCTTCTTCGCCGGTGAGGTGAAGCAGGCAGATACTACGCTCCTGGCTGGCAGCTGGTCGTCCCTCATTGTCACCTGGGCGATCTTCGTGCTGGGCGCCGTGCTCTTGCAGCGGCTGGTTCCCCTGGAGTGGATCGCCGCCGAAAGCTACCTCGGCCAGACGCCGGCGGCCGGGGTGACGGCGATGCCCTGGATCACGTTCTACGCGGCCATCGTGAACCCCAGCTTCATCCTGGTCCTCATTGTGGCCGTCGCCTGGGTGTACACCCTGATCAACCTGGCCCAGACGTACTTCTTCTACTGCAGCCGCATCATCTTCGCCTGGTCCTTCGACAGGCTGATCCCCGAGTTCGTGTCCTGGATTCACCCCGGGCTGCACAGCCCCATCTGGGCCATCCTGATCATCACCATCATCGCCGAGATCGGGGTCGTCGACGCCTCTGGGCTTCTGTGGCCAGGCAGTGTGATGGGCGCGCAGCTCAACTTTGTGTTCTTCGCCGTGTGTACGATGTTCGTGCCCGTCATCGCCATGACCCTCTTCCCCTATCTGAAGAAGGATCTGTTTGAAAACGCCAGCGCCGCAGTCCGCCGCAAGATCGGCAAGGTTCCGGTCATCACCATCGTGGGCTCCATCACCTTGGCCTACATGGTGTGGATGGTCATCGCCTCCTTCATCTATCCAGCAGTCGGCGGCGGCATCAACGCCACCAAACTCGGTGTCCTGGTGGGCCTCGTCGTCACCGGTCTGATCGTGTTCTACGGCGCCCGGGCCTACCGCCTGAGGAAGGAAGGCATCGACCTCAACTGGACCTTCCAGTCGGTTCCTCCGGTGTAGAATAGGCAACTCTACAGTGGCTCGTCCTTCAGGGAGGGGGCTCGTCCCCCTCCCGTAGTCTATTGCCATGGGATGGTTTCAATGGGGATGACCCGCATTCTCTATGCCTCGGACTTCCACGGCTCCGAAGCGTTCTTCCGCAAGTACTTGGGGGCCGCCCTGCAGTACAAGGCGGACGTGCTGATCATCGGCGGCGACGTGACGGGCAAAGCAATGATCCCCATCGTCCACCAGGGCCAGGGCCGCTACGAGTCCCACCTCTTCGGCCGGAAGGAGACGCCCTCAACTGCCCCGGAGCTGGAGAAGCTCAAGCAGACGATCCGCAACGTCGGCTTCTATCCAATCGTCCTAGAACCGGAGGAAGCACGGATGCTCGAGACGGATGAGAGGATGATGGGCCGTCGTTTCGAGCAGGAGATGATCGAGCGCGTCCGTAGCTGGGTGGCGCTGGCGGAGGAAACCCTGCAGCCGCAGAACAAGCACCTCTACTTCATGCCCGGGAATGATGATGTCCACTCCATTGACCCCGCCATCGAGGGCTTCGAACACGTCCACAATCCCGACGGCCGGAGGTACTGGCTTGACGACGACCACGAACTGGTTGGCGTGAGCTATGCCAACATGACGCCCTGGAAGTGCGCCCGCGACCTGGAGGAGAGCGAACTGGCGGCGAAACTCGAGCAGGCGGTTGCACTGCTGGAGGCGCCCGAGCGTGCCGTCCTGGCCCTGCACGTCCCGCCTTACGACTCTGGCCTGGACGTGTGTCCCGAATTGGATGAGAATCTCAAGATCGTGGCCCGAGGCGGCCAAGTCCTGATGAAAGCCGTCGGCAGCACGGAGGTTCGGAAGGTCATCGAGAGGGTCCAGCCCCTCCTTGGCCTCCATGGACACATCCATGAAGCCCCCGGCCATGTCCGCATCGGGCGCACCCTGTGCATCAACGCCGGCAGTGAGTATGCCGAGGGGATCATGAAGGCCGCGGTCATCAACCTCCAGAGGGACAGGGTCAAGGGTCACGTCCTGGTCTCCAGCTGATCCCCGATCGTTGGCTGGGAGAGCGAATGGGTAAGTACGGCGCGATCCGTCAGGACTTCTTCGAAGAACGCACCCGAATCCTTGAGGCGCTGGCGCAGGAGGAGAACCGCCATATCATCCTGCGCCTGATCGGCGCACTGGCTTTCCGCACCCATTGCCCCAAATACGGATACATGCAGGAGGCGCTCGGCAGAGTCTTCAGCGACATCGACTTCGCCTCCTACCACCGCTTCTACAAGGACATCCAGCGCTTGCTGGCGGAGCTCAGCTATGTAGAGGATAAGGCGGTCTCGCGGCTGTTCGGCGAGCATCGCATGCTCTTCCACGACCCGGCTTCCGGCCGCCATATCGACATCTTCTTCGACCATCTTCACTTCTCGCACACCCTGCCCTTGATCGGTCGCTTGGAGGCGGAAAGCATCACCCTGCCATTGGCAGAGCTCCTGCTGGAGAAGATGCAGATCGTCCAGATCAATGAGAAGGACCTGATCGACACGATCATGCTCCTAAGGGAACACCCCATAGGAGATGTTGACGATGAGACCATCAACGCCCGCGTGATCACCGGTCTCACCTCCAGCGACTGGGGATTGTGGCGCACGGTGACCCGTAACCTGGAGTTGGTGAAGGAGTTTCTGGCGAAGTATGCACAGTTGAGCGACGACCATCGTCATATCGTGGCCGAACGGATCGATGACCTCCGCCACCGCATCGATAGCGCGCCGAAGACCGCCCGCTGGAAGATGCGGGCCACCATTGGCGAGCGCGTGAAGTGGTACGAGGATGTCGAGGACTTGGCCGGCCGCTAGCCTCCCTTGGATGAGGGCCGCAGCTAGACGGTCTGGCGTGATCTACCCGTAGCGGTGCGCTAGGCCCACCCTGTCGCCTCCAGAGAGCGGCGCGGCTTGCAGGCCCCGCTGCAACCGAGTTGGCCGAAGTTAGTTGCCCCAAATGACCACGGATGCCTGAGAAGAAATACATCTTGGCGCATGATACGGGGACTGCCGGTGACAAGGCCGTACTTTCGGACCTGCGCGGGCACATCATCCTTTCTCACTACCAGCCCTATCCACTGCTCTACCCGAAGCCTGAATGGGCAGAGCAGGATCCCGACGAACTCTGGGCAGCCGTCGCAGGCACGACCAAGCATGTGATCGAGGCCTCGGGGATCCAGCCAGCCGAAATCCTGGGTGTCGGGATCTCGGCCCAGATGTTCAACCTGCTGCCCGTCGACGATCAGGGCCGCCCCGTGACCCGGATGCTCAGTTGGCTGGACGTCCGCAGCGTGCGCCAAGCCGATCGAGTCCTCAACGGTGAGATGCCCGCCCTTCTCTTCAAGCACACGGGCAACATCCCCACCGCCAAAGACATCATCCCCAAGATCCTCTGGCTAAAGGAGGAGTGCCCCGACCTCTGGAAGAGAGTGGCACTGCTTCTCGACTGCAAGGAGTACATCCTTCACAGGCTGACCGGCAAGTTCGTGACTGACTGGCATGGCGCCTCGGTGTACTTCCTCTTCGATCCCCACAAGAAGGCCTGGTCCCGGGAGGCCTGCCAGGCCTTGGGGATTCCGATGGAATTGCTCCCCCCTGCTCACCCGTGCACCCAAGTGATCGGAGAGGTGACCGAAGAGGCCGCGCGGCAGACAGGGCTGCTGCCGGGCACCCCGGTGGTGGCCTGCGCTGGCGATGTGGCCGTGGCCCAGTCCGGCTCGGGCGCCAACGTGGCCGGCAAAGCCCACCTGTGCGTTGGCACCGCCACCTGGGTGGGCGTCTCCAGCTCCGTTTTCATCAACGATCCACTCAAACCCTTCTGGGGTCTGAATCACATTGATCCCGACAAGTGGATCATCGCCGGCGAGATGGAGACCGGGGGCGGGGCACTGATGTGGTTCCGGGATGCCTTCTGCCAGTGGGAAGAAAAGGAGGCCTCCGACCGAGGCGTATCAACCTATGAGTTCCTCAGCCAGATGGCTGAGGCCGTCCCACCGGGATCCGACAGGCTCCTCTTCGCTCCCTGGCTCTCAGGCGAACGCGCACCGGTGCTTGACCACTACGCTCGCGGTGCATTCGTCGGGCTGTCGATGGGACACACCAAGGCCCATTTGGCGCGGGCGGTCATGGAAGGTGTCGCCTTTCACATCCGCTGGATCATCGAGGCGATGGAGGCCATCGGGCTGCAGATCAATGCGGTCAATGCCATCGGCGGGGGAAGCACGAGCCCGGTTTGGACCCAGATCATCAGCGATGTCACGGGGCGCAGCCTGCGTGTGGTAGAGCATCCTCTTGAGGCCGGAGCCATTGGCGCCGCCCTGACCGTGGCCGTGGGGATGGGCGTCTACCCGAACATGGAAGCCATCGACGAGTTGGTCCGGATACAGCGCGTGGTGGCACCCGTGGAGGATTCCCGAACGGGGCGTTACGACGCCCTTTACCACGAGTACCGCGAGCTCTACACCGCCCTTACTCCGATCTATCGCCGCCTTCACCGGGTCGCCTGAGGAGTCAGGTAAGACGCCATGAAGATCATCATCGATCGCCAGAAGATGCAGCGGCGGGCCAAGGCCTCGCACGCTGCCAGCCTGGGCGGCATGGTGACGATTCTGGCCAGCGTGGCCATCTCAATGTGGAAGCCTCAGCTCTCGACCCTCACGGCTGTCCTTCTATTCCTGGGGTTTGCCGTCGCGACGGTGGGCGTCTACTTCGCAAATCGCTGGGTGAAGAAGCCTCGCCCAGAGGACGTGCTCGACCATGCTTTGAAGGGACTCGATGACCGTTGCCGCCTGTACCATTATCTGGATCATGGCCTTGATCACGTACTGTTGACCACAAGCGGTCTGGTGATCCTGGAGACTAGGGGTGGAGAAGGTGTCTTCGAGTACAGGGACGGCCACTGGCATCAGAAGATCACCATGGGCAAGGCCATCCGTTTCTTCGTCGAGGAGGCCCTTGGCGATCCAGTGGCCGACGGCCGCCGCGAGGCCGCCCGACTGACGGCGGCCATCAAACGCCGCATGCCCAGCACGGCCCAGATCCCCGTCCATCCGCTCGTCGTCTTCACCCACCCAGCCGCTGAGGTCACCCGCAAGGGAACGCCGATCCCGGTCTGCCAGCCCAAGCAACTTCGGAGTGAGCTTCCCAGGAGCTTGCCGCCGCTCTCTAGGGACATCTACGAACAACTGCGCGAGATCCTCGATTCAGGAGGGCCATACTGATGCGAGGACGCCAATGAGAGGGCCTATCCCACTGCGGAAGTCCGGGCGGTGTTCGAGGCTGGGGCACGTCTCGCCCGATGTAGCAGGTGGTTTGCAGGCCCGGGCCGTGACGAGGGCTTTCGGATGCTCCGCCGCTGGCTAGCCGGCTGGCAGCGCGCTGCCACCCGACGGGCGGCCGGCGATATGCAAGCCTGGCTCACCAGTGTTCACACGATCGTCGAGACCTGTGCCTCATCGCTGTGCGAGGAGCCGGCGCAGGTGGAGATCGGCATCACTCTGGACCGAGTCGACCGGGAGCTGATGCGCTTCCGCAACCATGCCGCCTACGTCCGAGGGCCCCTCAAGCAGCATTCCCCTTCTCTCGCCGATCGTGTGGCTCGGGCGACGGATCAGGTCTACTCTCTGCGGAATCACACCTGCGCCTACCTGCTGCGTTGGCAAGCCTGGAACCAGACGGACCCGGCGGCCGCTCACGCCCTTTCCGTCCACAGTGCCATGGAGGAAGCCCGCTTCCGGGCTACGAACGCCATTCGCGACCTGCAAAATGACCTGCAGCGCCTTTCCGTGGATCTCGACGACTTGATCTCGGCCTGGATCGGGGAGGGCTAAGCACCGGGCATCACCTTGGCAGCGGGCACGAGGACGCATCCATCAGCGCGTGGGGACGATGCCGAGAAGCAGGCTCGTACCAGCGGCCTAGTGACACGGCAGTAGCCCCGCCAAGATCGGCATGGGATAGGGCAGGGGGCTGGCTTCCATCTGAGCGCGGAGCGCCGGCGTCATGACCGGCGCGATCGCCGCGCCCCTTACGGCGCACTGGAGTCGCATCATGAAACGCTGGAATGGATGGGGCGACGAGGCTACAACCTACCCACTTCCCGATGTGGCCGCCGCCTACCTCGAAGCCCTCGTCGGGCGCGGCGAGCCGGAGCCCGATGCGGAGTTCCCGAGTGCGATCGCCAGTGTCCCCCCCTCTCGCCTTCCCTCCCATTCACTGGTGAGCGACGACCCCGCCGAGCGCCTGCTCCATGCCCGCGGCCAGAGCCTGCCCGATTGGGTCGCCCTCCGTTCCGGCCTCATCGGCGTCTTTTCCGACGGCGTGGCCTACCCCACGACCGACGAGGGCGTCCAATCCCTGTTTGCATTCGCCCGCAAGACCGCCGCCCGGTTGATCCCCTACGGCGGGGGGACGAGCGTCGTCGGCCACATCAACCCCCTCAAGGGCGACTCGCCCGTTCTCACACTCGACCTCTCGCGGATGAATCGACTGCTGCAGCTGGACCAGGTCAGCGGCCTGGCCACGTTCGAGGCAGGCGTGCGCGGCCCCGATCTCGAGGATCAGCTCAGGCCCCAGGGCTTCACCCTCGGTCATTTCCCCCAGTCCTTCGAGCTTTCCACCCTGGGAGGCTGGATCGCCACCCGCTCGAGCGGTCAGCAGTCCTACCACTACGGCCGGATCGAGGACACCTTCGCCGGAGGCCACCTGGAAACCCTGGCCGGACCCCTCGATCTGCCGCCCCTGCCAGCCAGCGCCGCCGGCCCGGATATCAGGCATCTGGTCCTCGGGTCGGAGGGTCGGCTGGGCGTCATCACCCGGGCCATCGTCCGCACCCGCCGGTTGCCAGAGGTCGAGCAGTTCTACGGCGTATTCTTCCATAACTGGCAAGCCGGCGCGGATGCCGTCCGGGCGATCGCCCAGGCCGAAATCGCGGTGTCGATGCTGCGCCTGAGCGATGCCCAGGAAACCGAGACGACGCTGGCGCTTTCTGGCAAGGAGCGGCTCGTGCGCTGGGCCGATCGCGGCCTACGATTGCTGCGCTACGGCAGCGAGCGCTGCCTGCTCGTCTTGGGCGTCACGGGCGGAGGCGGCGCGGTGCGCGCCGCCTACCGCCAAGCCACGAGTGTGTGCCGCGCCCACGGGGGCCTGATGCCTCTGAGGCCCATCGGCTCGATCTGGCGCAAGTCGCGCTTCCTCGCGCCGTACCTTCGCAACACCCTCTGGGAGAAAGGCTACGCCCTCGACACGGTCGAGACCGCCGTCCCCTGGTCTGCGGTGATGCCCACCGCCGCCGCCATCAAGGCCAGCATCGCCTCGGCCTTGACGGAGTTTGGCGAACGAGTCCTGGTCTTCGCCCACCTCTCGCATGTCTACTTGGACGGAGCCAGCACCTATGTGACCTTCCTGTTTCGCCGGGCACATGATCCAGAGGAGACGGTGGAGCGGTGGCGCCGCCTGAAGGCCTCGGCCACACTGGCCATCCTCGCTCAGGGGGGCACGATCAGCCATCAGCACGGTGTCGGTCTGGACCACGCTCCCTACCTGACCGCCGAGAAGGGACAGGTGGGCATGGCCATGCTGCAGGCCGCCCGGCGCGCACTCGATCCGGAGGGGATGCTAAACCCGGGCAAGCTCCTGGCGGGCGAATAAGCCGCCGGCCGGTCGGCTGGCACGCGGCAGTCACCCCGGCCAACAGTCTGCCCCGCAGGAGGTGAGACATGTGGCAACGAGGCTGGCGAGACCAGGTCTGGGATCAACTCAACCGCCCCTGGGATCTGATCGTGATCGGGGGCGGGATCACCGGCGCCGGCATCCTGCGCGAGGCCTCGCGGGCAGGCCTGCGGACGCTGCTGGTCGAAGGCCATGATTTCTCCTCCGGCACCTCCAGCCGCTCCTCCAAGATGGTCCACGGCGGCTTTCGCTACCTGAAGAACGGGCAGATCAGGCTTGTGCTCGAGTCGGTGCGGGAGCGTGAACGTCTGCTGCGGGAGGCCAGGGGGTTAGTGAGTTCGGTTGGGCAGCTGATGGTTTCGTTCCCCCGCGACGACATCCCGCTCCTGGTTTATGGGGTGGGGCTGATGCTGTATGACCTGCTGGCGTTCAAGTGGGGGCACCGCCGCTACTCGCCCGCCGGCCTGATGGCTCTTTGCCCGCCTCTGGCGGGGTCAGGCCTCATCGGCGGCTACCGCTACTTTGACGGCCAGGCGGACGACTCCCGGCTGGTCCTGCGCCTCATCCAGGAGGCGGTGCGCGACGGGGCAACCGCTCTCAACTACGCCCGGGTTGAGGGCCTGTTGCGCCAGGGTTCTAGCCCGGTGAATGGGATCGCCCTGCGCGATCTGGCACCCGGTTCGGGTGGCCGCACCGCCGAGGTTCACGCCCCGGTCGTCATCTCCGCCACCGGCGCCTGGGCAGACGATCTGCGGGCGCAGGTTGGCGCCCCTCGCCGATTGCGCAAGCTCCGTGGCAGCCACTTGATCTTTCAGTTCAGCAAGCTTCCCCTCACTCGAACGGTCTGCATGATCCACCCCGATGACGGCCGCCCCGTCTTCGCCTTCCCCTGGGAGGGCGTCGTCCTCGCCGGCACCACCGATGTCGACCACAAACAGGAGATGCAGACGGACCTGGCCATCCAGCCGGTGGAAGTCGACTACATCCTGGCCTCGCTCGAGCGGACGTTCCCCGAACTGAATTTGACAACCAAGGATGTTCAGGGCACCTTTGCCGGCATCCGATCTGTCGTCGACACCGGAAAGGCTGATCCTTCGAAGGAATCCCGGGAGTATGTCCTGTGGCAGGAGCAAGGCCTGCTCACCGTCACTGGAGGCAAGCTGACGACATTCCGCCTGATGGCCCATGATGCCTTGCGGATGGTCCGCTCGCGCCTGCCCGGCCACCCGGTCTTCGATCCTCGCAAACGCGTCTTCGACCTGCCACCAGCGGACTCGGAACTCCAAGGAGAGCTCGACCCCGCCACCCGCCTGCGCCTCATCGGCCGCTACGCCGCGGATGCGCCCGCCCTAACCGCCGCCGCGCAGCCTGGCGAGCTGACACCCACCGACGGCAATCTGTCCCTGTGGGCGGAGTTGCGCTGGACCGCCAGGGTCGAAGGGGTCGTTCATCTCGACGACCTCCTGCTGCGCCGGGTCCGCCTGGGCCTAACAGCCCCGCAGGGCGGCTTGCCTCTGATGGACCGGATCCGCGCCCTCGCGCAGCCCGAACTGGGATGGGACGACGCCCGATGGCAGCAGGAGGCAGAGGGTTACGCCCGCCTGTGGAAACAGTTCTACGGCCCGCCAGCGTAGCTAGCGCCTGCCTGTAGTGGGAGAAGCCCATGTCCCGTGACCATCTTCTCGCGATCGATAACGGCACCCAGAGCGTCCGAGCTCTCCTCTTCGACCCACGCGGCACGCTGCTGGCCAAGAACCGTGTCCCCATCGAGCCCTACTACTCCGAGGCGCCGGGCCTGGCCGAGCAGCGGCCCGAGGTCTTCTGGGATGCCGTCTGCCAGGCCTGCCAGGGGCTGTGGATCATGCCCGGCGTCTCCAAGGACGCCGTCGCCGGCGTGGCCTTGACCACGCAACGCTCGACTCTGCATAACCTCGACAAGTCCGGACAACCCCTCCGCCCGGCGATCGTCTGGCTCGACCAGCGGCGGACCGAAGGGCTCAAGCCGGTCGGTGGGCTGTGGGGCGCAGCCTTCCGCCTGGCGGGCATGTCCGACACCGTCGCCTACCTCCAGGCCGAGGCCGAAGCCAACTGGATCCGCACATACCAGCCCGAGATCTGGAAACGCACTCACAAGTATCTCCTGCTATCTGGCTACCTGACCTACCGCCTGACCGGCAGCTTCGTCGACTCGGTCGGCTGCCAGGTTGGCTATGTTCCCTTCGACTACAAGAGGCAGACCTGGGCCAGGAAGTGGGACTGGAAATGGCAGGCCGTGCCCATGGATCCGTCCATCCTTCCCGACCTCGTTCCTCCGGCCAAACCGCTTGGCCAGATCAGCGCCATCGCAGCCGAGGCAACCGGCATCCCGGTCGGCTTGCCCTTGATCGCTGCCGCTGCCGACAAGGCCTGCGAGGTGATCGGCGCCGGCTGCCTCGAGCCGCACATCGGCTGCCTTTCCTACGGCACAACTGCGACGATCAACACCACCCACCGCAGATACATCGAGGTCATCCCCCTCATCCCACCATATCCATCCGCCATCCCGGGTGCTTACAGCCTTGAGATCTCGATCTACCGCGGCTACTGGATGGTGTCCTGGTTCAAGATGGAGTTTGGCCTGCGCGAGCAGGGGCTGGCTCAGGCGCGGGGCATCGAGCCCGAGGCGCTCTTCGACGAGCTTGTTCGGGCGGTCCCGCCGGGATCACAGGGCCTGACCCTCCAGCCCTACTGGTCGCCGGGTTTGCGGCATCCGGGCCCGGAGGCCAAGGGTGCCATCATCGGCTTCGGCGACGTCCACACCCGAGCCCACATCTACCGCGCCATCCTGGAAGGCCTGGCCTATGCTTTGCGCGAGGGAGCCGAACGCACCTCGCGGCGCAGCGGCATCCCGATCACCGAGCTGCGAGTCGCCGGCGGTGGTAGCCAGAGCGACGCGGCCATGCAGCTCACCGCCGACATCTTCGGCCTGCCGACCTCACGGCCGCACCTGTACGAGGCTTCGGGGCTGGGCGCGGCCATCGACGCCGCCGTCGGCCTCGGCCTCCACCCTGACTTCGAGACCGCCGTCCGCGAGATGACCCATCCAGGCCAGACCTTCCAGCCCGACGCCCACGCCCATGAGGTCTACGAAGGCCTCTACCGGCACGTCTACCTGCAGATGTACGAACGCTTGCGGCCACTCTACGACGAGATTCGGCGCATCACCCGCTGATCCGTCCGGCG
>CAYQUY010000027.1:0-15765 GCA_964420755.1 uncultured Anaerolineaceae bacterium | reverse complement strand
CTGCAAAACCCTCATTCGTGGGTTCAAGTCCCATCGTCGCCTCTACTTCTCAGGCCGGGCACCAACGCTCGACTCGCACGATGGCAAGCAAAGGAGTCCCGAGGCGGAGCCGAGGGGCAAGTCCCACCGTCGCCTCCTGAATAAGGGGCATCGATCGAGGGCGTATAAGGGTCTCTCGGAATCGGAGAGACCCTTGTCCATCCTTCTCGATTCGGCTTGCCCGGCATGCAAGGACCGGACGGTCAGGGGGTCTCGGTGAGGCTCGGAGCTCCGGACGCGCTCCCTCGCCCCATTGCTGCTCCGAACCGATTTGAATCCCTCAACCTTGCTCGAACCACCTCGCGTAGAGTCCGGTCTCAGTGCCCGGAAGGGCAGGGCGGTGACGGTCTTGGGGAGGGTGAGACGCAACGCGTTCGTGTGCTCCCGGGTCCAGGGCGCCCAACCGACGGCCTGCTCTTGCGCTGAAGGGAGTCAGGCTCCGCGATCTCAGCAGCGGGACGCATCAGCTCCAGGCAACCCGGACTGCGCCCATCCTCCACGTGCTCAGGGTCGTCGTCATCGAGGGCGCCCTGAGGGCAGGCGAAGAGCACACGGAGTATCGGGATGGGGTCCTCGAAGGTCCGCGCCCCTGTCTCAGCAACAGCGCCAAGCTCATCCAGCACCAAGGTCGCCGATGCACGTCTCAACTCCGAGCCGCAATATACCTCGCCCTGGCTGGCACGAACCAACGGACGACGCAAGGGTCCGTCTCTGCCTCCGCTTCTCGGCCCGTCTTCTCTCCCCAAGAGCTGTGCAGAGCCTGCCGCTAGAGGTCGGCCCCCCGCCAGTAGGCACCGGAGTGACGACGCCAAGACAGGCTTCAAGCGAACGAAGGCCCTGGCTGGGGGCCTGCAGCAAGTGGCGGCCGTGTCGCCCGCACTGTCCGGCATTTGATGGTCGACGGGCGAATGCCTGAAACGCCCTTGGCGAATCCTGCAACCGGGCGATGAACGTGCTGCCTCCGCATCCCGACAGTGGGGCAACACTCAACCCATGCGGCTACCTCAGTAGATGCTCGAGTGCACCGAGCAGCAATGTGACGTTCTCGAGCTGTGATGAGTGCCCCATGAGGCCGATTCGCCAGACCTTGCCGGCGAAGATGCCCAACCCTCCGGCGATCTCGATACTGTACCGATCCAGGAGCGCATGTCGAACGGCGGCATCCTCGACACCCTCGGGAATGCGCACGGTAGTGAGTGTGGGCAAACGACGTTCGAGCGGGATCAAGAGCTCGAGGCCCAGGTTCAGCAAGCCCCCCGTGAGGGCGTCAGCGTTGGCCCTGTGGCGCGCCCACCGCGCCTCCAGACCCTCTTCCCTCACCAGCCTCAGTCCTTCACTCAGCGCGTAGTTCATGCTGATGGGGGCAGTGTGATGGTAGGTACGCTCAGGACCCCAGTACTTGCCAACCATGGTGAGATCCAGGTACCAGTTGGGGACTTTCGTCTTGCGGGCGTGGAGAACCTCCATGGCACGAGGGCCCACGGTGATCGGGGCCAAGCCCGGTGGGACGCCAAGGCACTTCTGACTGGCACTGTAGGCGATGTCGATCCCCCAATCATCGACCTTGAATGGGACCCCGCCAAGGGAGGTGACGCAGTCGACCAGCAGCAGCCCATCGTGCTCATGCACGATGCTCGCCATATCGTCCAGAGGCTGCAGGGCGCCCGTCGACGTTTCAGCGTGGATCAAGCAGACGATCTTGGCGGGCTTCTCTTCAAGCGCACTGCGGATCTCTTCGGACGTGAATACCTCGCCCCAGGGGCGTTCCAGGCGGCGCACCTCCGCGCCATAACGGCCCGCCATGTCGCAAATGCGCTCCCCGAAGTAACCGTTGACGCCGACCAGCACCCGGTCACCCGGGTCGATGAAGTTGCAGAGCGCGGCCTCCATTCCGGCGCTGCCAGTACCCGAGACAGGGATCGTCAGAGGGTTCTTGGTTTGGAAGACATGGCGGAGGTCCTCCTGCACCTTCACCATGAGGTTGATGAACTGGGGATCAAGATGCCCTATAGGCGGATAACTCATGGCGGCCAGCACACTCGGATGCGGATTGCTTGGCCCTGGGCCCAGCAAGATGCGTGGCTTGATGCGTAGTTCAAGCATCGACTGTCACTCCGGTGCGATCTCCATCCTTCGCATTGGCGTCAAAGAGGATCTTCACGTTTGCCGGCTCAGCCATGTGCGCTTGGCGCAGCGTGGATCCGCGGCTCCCGATCTTGTCATGCTTCGGCGGCCTGACTCGACGGCAAGCCTGAGGCCAGCCTGCCGATGGACATGAGACGAAAGAACGACGCCGGCCCGCTGTCAGGATCCGTCCCGCGCAGGCAACCTGGACAATGGTCACTGCGATCGATAGATGGCCGCACTGCAGCCCACACGAGAAGCGTGATGCGCACTGAAGGACGAGCTGATACTACTCGCCGCTTGGCCTGCTATTCGCCTGGGGCCATGCAGCCGTCGCTGCTTCTCGCACGAGTTTGGCCAGAGAGGGGAGCCGATCGGGGCTCATACGCGTGGAAGGGCCCGAAACGCTTATCGCTCCGATGACGCCACCTCCCCGGTCCCTCAATGGGCTGGCCACACACCTCACTCCGACCTCATACTCCTCGTTGTCAATGGCGTATCCATCGTGTCTGATCCCCTCCAGCTCCGTAACCAGCTGAATCGCGCTCACGATGGTCGATGAGGTGTACCGCTTCAGGCCAGCATCAATCAATGCCTGGGAAAAGCCGTCCGGAAGGAAGGCGAGCATGGCCTTGCCTACACCAGTACAGTGCAGGGGCACGCGTGTCCCCATGCGCGTGAATATCGTGACGGGACCAGGAGTGGGCTGCGCCTGAGCCACATACGCGGCCATCATTCCATCGAGGGCGGCGAAGTTGGCCAACTCGCCGCACTGCTGGGCGAGGTATGCAAGAATGGCCCTGATCTGCGGTGTGGTTCCGGCCTGGGCACGTGCGGCCTCTCCAAGGCTGACTAGCGAAGGCCCGAGCCGGTACGTTCTGGAAGCCGGATCGCGCGAGACATGGCCGCCCGCCGCCAATGTGGCCAGAATGCGGTGCGCGGTCGATGGGTGCAACCGGACGTGGCCTGAGATCTGCGACAGCGACATGCCCGTCGGCTCAGTGGCAACACATTCGAGCATGTCCATCGCCCGCTGCACCGACTGTACTAACCGCTGCCTGTTGGCCCTCGGAGCTGTGGATGGGGCACGGGGCTGACTGGCCACGACCTCCCTCATGAAGCCCGGAATCTTGTTGTCGGAACCTGAACCGCCCTGCCGCAGCGACAATCACCACCAACCCACCCCGGGCGTACCTGCCAGGACAACTGCGGCCAGCCATGTTGACAGTGCTCGGTTTGCATTATACAATACGAAATATCATTGCGCAATGCGCAATTGGGCCCGGCTCGGAGACGTCGAACAACGGACGGCCATGTCCCCGCCGCCCAGCGGTCTCGACGCGCAACCCTTTGGCCGCACCCGCGAACGAGCCATTGACGCCTGGCACGAGCCTGTGCCTCGCCGGGGCGGGGCCCCGCTGGCAATCCGAATCGGCGATCGAGAGTCTATCCTGGCGTGGGTTCGACTCCTTGCGAAATCCGGCATCGAGTACGACCGACTCCCCCGCAGGCGCGGTCTCGGCCGGAGCGGCACCTGGTGGAAGTCGCTCAGGGCTGGGAAGTCAGTCACGGGGTCGTTCGACGGGCCTCCGGCAAGCTGGATACGATCACCATCCTCGTCGACGTCCCCTATCACGGGCAGGACGTGAAGCGCTTCCCTCAGAGAGCATGGCGGCGCCTCGTGCGGTGTACCGGGAGGTACGGCAATTGGCCCGGCTACTGGTTGCGCCTCGAGCACGCAACGAGGGCCTGAGAGGCTCTTGGGGTTGCCGGGAGTCGATGGATGCTGAAGGCCTTCTCTTCGGCCGGATGCCCTCAACCGAAGCCTTGAGGAGGTGAAAAGAACCCAAAGAGAACCGCCCTTCGACATCGAGCCGTTCTTGATTATCCGTGAGGAGGATACCTACATGAAGCGGACGTTTGCTGTTTCCATGGCGATGGTCATGCTGATGGCCCTCATGCCGGCCTGCGGCCCCGCAACACCCTCGCCGGCGGCCGCAACCAACACCCCGGTGCCACCGACAGAGGTTGTCCAAGTGCCTGAGGCGAGCGCCACGCCTGAGACGCCCGGACCACAAGGGACACTGCGCGTCGCCCTCTCAGGGGAACCGGCTTCCCTGTACATCCCCAACACCCCGGACATGAATTCAGACACGGCCGCGTCCCAGCTGTACGATCCCCTGGTGATGCTGGACGATCAGGCGAACATCATTCCCTGGCTGGCGGAGAGCTGGGATATCTCGGAAGACGGGACGGAGTACACCTTCCACCTGCGCCATGGCGTCACCTTCCACAACGGCGATCCCTTCACCGCCGATGACGTCGTGGCCACCTGGGAGTACGGCAAGGACCCCAATACCTCCGAGTGGCCGGACAGGTACGCGATCGCGCAGACCGTGGAGAAGATCGACGACTACACGGTTAGGGTCACAACAGATGGGCCTAGGCCGCTCTTGCTCGTCACCATGTGGGACTTCTGGTCGATCATCCCTCACGCCTACATGGCCGAAGTTGGCGTAGACGGTTTCCAGGAGCACCCTGTCGGCACTGGGCCTTTCGAGTTTGTGGAGTGGGTCAAGGGCGACCACATTACCTACAGGGCAAACCCGAACTACTGGCAGCCGGGACTCCCGAGGGTCGAGACGCTGATCTTCCGATTCATCCCCGAGTCCGCGACCCGCGTGGCAGCCATCCAGACCGACGAGATTGACATCGTCACGCGGCTGACCGCGGAGGAATCGCAGAGCCTCCAGGATGTCCCGGGAGTCACCACCGTCGAATACGCCCTTTCACGCATCTACTACATCGCCTTCAACAACATGACTACCGGCCTCGGGATGCCGACGATGGACGCCAGGGTCCGCCAGGCGATGAACTACGCGGTCGATGTGGACGCGATCCTGCAGGCACTCTTCTACGGATACGGCAAGCGGGCAACCGGGTACGTGGCAACCGGGGAGATGGGCTACGGCATCGTGGAGCCGTTCCCATACGATCCCGCAAGGGCGAGGGCGCTCCTGGAAGAGGCGGGGTATCCCAATGGTTTCACGATGGACATGGCCTGCCCTGCCGGCGCCTACAGCTCCTTCGAGGAGGTGTGCCAAGCCATCGCAGGATACTTGGAGGACGTGGGCATCACGATCAACTTGGAGATCATGGAGTCGGGTCACTATTGGGACCTCGAGGCCAACAAGCAGTTACCGCCCCTCTTCGGCGATGCCTGGGCTGATACGAGCGGCGAAGCCTACAACCGCCTGTATGGTGCCCTAGGCGGCGCGAATGCCGCCTATTCGTCCTGGACGGACCCCAACATCGACAGTCTGCTGCAAGAGATCTCGCGAGAAGTAGATGCGGACAGACGCGAGGGCTTGTACGAGGAACTCCAGGTATACATGCAGGAGAATCCGCCGTTCATCTATCTGTACGAGCCCTTCACGTTCGAAGCGATACGGGACAGGGTCCAGGGCTACAACCCGCGCCACTCCGAATTCGTCTACTTCACATCGACGTCAGTCGGGGCAGGGCAGTAGCTGCATCGGCGGAAGCGCACGGTTCTGGAATCCGACGGAGGCCCTATCCCTGCGCCAATGCAGGGAAGCAGAGCGTCCGGGCTAACGTACCGGGGGGAGGGCCGGGGGATTGCCCTCCCCCTGGGATTCATTGGAGGTGAGACTTTGCTCGTTGTCCAGGACTCGTGCCTGCACGACCTGCGAAGGGCTTCGGCCATTGCCGACCCCCGGTCGGATGTGCACGACCGTCATGGCTCAATGGCGGCGGTTCGATTCAGCACCGCTACTGGCTTTGGCAACCTGAGCGGGTCGCCGTTGCCAGGTCCGTGTGCCGCCCTCACTCGCGACTCTCACGGCGCTTCCCTATCCCCATGTGTCGCAACGCGCGGTGCAGTGCTATCATATTCGACTGCATCAGACGGGTGACGATGAACTGAGGCAAAGGGACGCACGGATGCTACGCTACTTCGTGTCCAAGTTGGCTCTTTCTGTTCTCCTTCTCTTCGGCGTTCTCACTCTTGCGTTCTTCATGCTCCGAGTCACCGGAGACCCAGCGTCCCTCATGATGCCGCGCGAGGCCTCCCCGGCTCAGGTTGAGGCCTTTCGCGAAGCCATGGGCTTCAACCGACCTCTCGGGGTTCAGTTCTGGGATTTCCTGACACGGGCAGCCGTCGGCGACTTCGGCGCCTCCCTCCACTACAATTCGCCAGCCCTGTCACTGGTACTGAACCGACTGCCAGCGACAGTCGAATTGGCGGCGGTCGGACTGCTCATGGCAATCGCCGTGGGCGTCCCACTGGGCCTGGCGGGAGGCCTCAACCCCGGTAGCGCACTCGATTCGGTCGGTCGCTTCCTCGGACTGTTGGGGCAGAGCGTCCCGAATTTCTGGCTCGCGCTGATCCTGATTCTCCTGTTCGCGGTCCGCCTGCGATGGTTCCCTGCGTTTGGGCGGGATGAACCCAAGTCGGTGATCCTGCCCGCCTTCGTGCTCGGATTGGCCGTGTCAAGCCAGATCCTGCGTATGACACGGTCGACGGTGCTGGAAGTGCGAAGCGAGGACTACATTCGAACGGCCTGGAGCAAGGGCCTGGATCCCCGAAAGATCTACCTCAAGCACATCCTCAGGAACGTCGCCATCCCTCTGGTAAGCCTCATTGGCGTCCAGTTTGGGTACATGCTGGGAGGGTCGATCTACGTTGAGACGATCTACGCCTGGCCGGGAATGGGCCAATTGCTTCAGCAGGCGATCGGCTGGCGGGACTTCCCTCTAGTGCAGGCACTGGCTGTGTTCACCAGCCTTGTCGTTCTCGCGCTCAACCTGGCGACTGACCTGGCCTATGCATTGCTCGACCCCAGGATCCGCTATGGCAAGTAGCCCGCTCAGCACCAAACCCGACAGCCTGCTTGCAGTGCAGCGCACCCTTGGGGACAGGCTGAGGTACGTCGGTCGGCTGCTTTGGCGAGATCGCAGCGGCGTGGTCGGCCTGTCCATGTTCTCCCTCGTGGTGCTGGCGGCCGTCCTTGCTCCTTTCATCGTCCGACATGATCCGCTGGACCAGCAACTCAGCGAGAGCCGGATGGCACCGGCATGGAGCCCGGGAGGTTCCTGGGACCATCCATTCGGCACCGACAGCCTCGGCAGGGACTTGTTCAGCCGGACGATCTACGGCGCGCGGGTGTCCTTGACCGTGGGCTTCTTCGGAGTCCTCCTGGCGGCGACAGTCGGTTTGGCGGTCGGCGCGATTGCGGGCTATTTCGGCGGGAGGATCGATGCTCTCATCACGGGCCCGATCAATCTGATCCTCTCCCTGCCCTACCTCCTGTTCGTCGTGTTCATTGCGGCCATCCTGGGACGAAGTCTGATCAACGTCATTCTGATCTTTGGGATCACCGACTCCCCGATCTTCGCCCGCGTGACACGTGGGGAGGTACTGCGGATCCGGGAGAGCGCGTACGTGGAATCTGCGGTGAGCGCTGGAGCGCGCTGGGGACGCATTCTCTTCGACCACATCATACCGAACCTCATAGGCCCGCTGATCACGTTGGCAACCTTTGAAATGTCGGCCATGATCTTCTACGAAGCCGGTCTGGGATTCCTGGGGCTGAGCGTGCCGCCCTCCGTGCCCAGTTGGGGCAACATGCTGGCCGAGGGCCGCAAGTACCTCTCGAGTTACCCCTGGCTGACCACTTTCCCCGGCTTGGCGATCATGTTGACCTCTATGGGGATGAACTTGTCCGGTGACTGGCTGCGTGATGTCCTCGACCCTCGCCTGCGGCGGGCAAGGAGATAGCACGGAGTCCGGGCATGCCACCGATCCTTGAAGTGAGGGACCTGGTCACTAGGTTCTACACCGTCGACGGCGTCGTCCACGCGGTCAATGGGGTCAGCTTCAAGCTCGAGGAAGGCGAGACCCTGGCCATTGTGGGGGAGAGCGGCAGTGGCAAGAGCGTGGCCATGATGTCCGTCCTAGGGCTGATCCCCACCCCACAAGGTCGGGTCGAGCGGGGAGAAGCGATCTTCCGAGGACCCCACGGTCAGCAGGACCTGCTTCAGCTTACGCCCAGGGAGCTCCGAGATGTGCGCGGCAGGCAGGTCGGGTTCGTCTTCCAAGACCCAAGTTCCACACTCAACCCGGTTCTGACGGTCGGCGACCAGATCTCCGAAGTGCTGACGCGGCACATGGGCATGTCACTGCGGGAAGCCCGGGATCGGGCGCTCGGGCTGCTGGAGGACGTGGGCATCCCAGACCCGGCATTGCGATACCGGAGCTATCCGTTCCAGCTCTCCGGGGGCATGCGGCAGAGGGTGGGGATTGCCATGGCGATCGCCTGCACGCCCCAAGTGATCATCGCCGACGAGCCAACGACCGCCCTCGATGTGACCGTCCAGGCTCAGATCGCGGACCTATTCAAGCGCCTGCGGGACAAGACGGGCGTGGCAATCATCTGGATCACCCATGACCTGGGAGTCGTTGCAGGGCTGGCCCATCGTGTGCTCGTCATGTACGCGGGCCGGGCAGCCGAGATCGCGCTGGTGGACGATTTGTACGAGCACCCTCTTCACCCCTACACCCTTGGCCTGCTGGGCGCCCTCCCCCGCTTGGACGCAGAGGGTGCAAAACGGCTGGTGAGCATCAAGGGCACCCCCCCGGATCCGTTGTTGCCACTGACTCACTGTCCCTTCGCTTGGCGCTGTACCTGCGCCTTCCAACGCTGCTGGGAGGAGTTGCCGCCCCTGACAACCGTCGGGGCGGATCACCTGACGGCGTGCTTCTATGACCTGGACAAGGGAAGGCCGTGCGGTGTCTGGTAGTGGCGTGCTGGTCCGGGTTGTCGATTTGCGCAAGCATTTCCCCATCTCTGGAGGACTGCTCGGCCGTCAGGTGGGCCTGGTGAAGGCCGTCGACGGTATCTCCTTCGAGATCCGACGCGGTGAGACGTTGGGCCTTGTGGGCGAGAGCGGCTGTGGCAAATCCACTGCCGGCCGGGCCATTCTTCATCTTATCCGTCCCACCTCAGGCCAGGTCTTCCTCGAGGAAGAGGAGTTGGGCAGCTTGCGGCCCGATGAGCTGAGGCGGATTCGAACGAGGATGCAGATGATCTTCCAGGACCCCTATGCCTCCCTCAACCCCCGCCACTCGGTCGGGAAGATCATCGGGGAGCCGTTGCTCATCCACGGGCTGATGCGGGGCGCGCAGTTACGCGACCGAGTCGCAGAACTCCTGGAACTGGTCGGCCTTACCCCGGCCTTCTCGCGCCGTTACCCCCATGAGTTTTCTGGGGGCCAGCGCCAACGCATCATGATTGCGCGGACCCTGTCCCTGAGCCCTGACTTTCTTGTCTGCGACGAGCCGATCTCGGCACTTGACGTCTCGATCCAAGCCCAAGTCGTCAACTTGCTGCAAAGCCTGCAGGAGAAGCTGGGCTTGACGTACCTTTTCATTGCCCACGACCTGAGCATGGTGAAGCACATCTCCCACACGGTCGCGGTGATGTATCTCGGCAAGATCATGGAGCGGGCGGCTTGCCGGAGCCTCTTTGAGCATCCGTGGCACCCGTACACCCAGTCGCTCATCTCGGCCGTGCCCATCCCCAACCCTCGACTCGAGAGGCTCCGGCAAAGGATCATCCTGAAGGGTGAACCACCGAGCCCGGCCAGACCACCTGCCGGTTGTGTCTTCCACCCGAGGTGCCACGTCGCTGCGCCCGAGTGCATGCAAGCCGTTCCGGACTTGAGGCAGGTCCGCCCCGGGCACTATGTGGCCTGCCACCTAGCCGACGATCGGGGCCGGAGCAAGATACTCGAGGCCCCCGTCACCGCATTCGGAACACCCTAGGGCACGGAGGCCTGGGCTTGGCCGTGGCGAGACGCGGAGGGTAGGCGGCGGTGGGGCTTTCCGGCCCGGCGACGCGGCCGTCGTTTCTGTCCGACGCCGGTCGACTCGGCTCCCGGCCCAAACCTGTCGCCGGCTGTGGCTTGTCGTCCTGGGCGTGCCGCGGCACGTACTCGTGAACCGAGGTGAGAAGTGGCCATCCAGCTAGGTGAGATTGCCAGAGTCCTACCTGTCCTGGCGGAGGCGGATGTCCTGGTGGCAGGCAGCGGGCCGGCAGGTCTTGCCGCAGCGATCGCTTCAGCCCGGGAAGGCGTCTCAACGATTCTGGTGGAGCGGTACGGTTGCTTCGGCGGCAGCATCACGCACGTTGGGGTCGAAGGCGTCGCCTGGTACAGGCATGAGGGAACGACGGATGTAGAAGGTATCGGCATCGAGTTTGAGCGGCGGGCCAAAGAGATGGGTGGGACTCGACCGGAGCCGCAGTCCCAGAGTGAAGCCCTAGACGCAGAGATGTTCAAATACGTTGCCGACAGGCTCGTCGAAGAGGCCGGCGTCACCCCGCTCCTTCATTGCATGGTCGTGGACGCCGTGCTCGACGGCGACGCCATCAGGGGGGTCGTTGCCGAAAGCAAGTCGGGGAGGACTGCTATCCTTGCGAAACGATTCATCGACGCCACGGGGGACGCGGACCTGGCCTTTCGCGCCGGCGCCCCATGCGAGAAGACACCCAAGGACCAGATGATGGGGGTGACGGTCGGATTCGCCTGTGCCGGCGTGGACAAGGACCGATTCCTCGAATACGTCAGGGAAAGGCATCCCACCTATGGCGACTGGGGGCGAGACTGGGCAATCGAGACGACCGGCAAGGAAGATTCCCTATTCAGCCCTTATTTGGAGGCGCCCTTCAACCTCGCTCGCCGGGATGGCCTGATCCCGCCGGGGCTGAAGAGCATCGGTGGTACCTGGAGCAGCCTCACCGAGGCCGGAGAGGCTACGGGGCTGAACCTGGTCTACATCCGTGGCTGCGACGGCACGGATGTGCTGGACATCACCCGGGCAGAGATCGAAGGCCGTCGGCAAGCCATGCTGGCCATCGACGCCCTGCGGAAGTATGCTCCGGGGTTTGAAAAGGCGAAGCTGAGGAACTTCGGCATGACCTTGGGCGTGCGGGAGACGAGAAGGATTGCCGGCAGGTATCAGCTGACGGAACATGACGTCCGCAACCAACGCCGCTTCGAAGACGCAGTGGGGATCTTCCCGGAATTCATCGATGGCCGCGGCCTCCTCATTCTCCCAACGACCGGTAGGTACTTTCAGGTTCCCTATGGCATCCTTGTGCCGCAGCATGTGGAGAACCTCCTGGTCGCGGGACGGTGTGTCTCCAGCGATCCCATTGCGCACGCCTCGATCCGCAGCATGATGTGCTGCACGGTGACGGGGCAAGGAGCGGGCGTGGCAGCCGCCGTGAGCGTGAAGGACAAGGCGAGTTGCGCCCGGGTGGACATCTACCGGGTCCAGGACGCTCTCAAGAGGCAGGGCGTCCGGATCTCCTGACCCTGAGGCTTGATCAAGGGGCCGTGCGTGGAAGATCCGGCTTTGGGGAGACGTACACCTGCCGAGGCCCTGGCGAACTGCTTCGGTCGGCAAGGCACTCCCTGCAATGGCGGCCGCTGTGACCTCGACGCTAATCCGAGATCGCCGCCAGACCGCGGCGGCCAGTCATCGGGCGGCATCCCTTCGGGACTGCCCGGAAGAGTCGGGCCACGATGGATTAGCGGAGGGCCCACGAATGCGTCTGCCGAACTCCGACACGCCTCCGCGTGCCAACGAGTGCCCCGTGGAGACCTCGGCGCGACGATCGGCTTCGGCGTCTTGTCACGTGCGGGTGCTGACGATGACCCGTCAAGCGAGCGCTGGTGAGCACCGCGGTGTGCACCCCCCAACGTTTGGATCGGCCAGGCTTTCGCGCCACCAGCATGCTCAATCAGCACCCCCAACGGAGGGTGGGCAAAAATGACCAGGACAACCCGGGAAGCCGTTGATGTCGTCATTGTGGGAGGAGGCACCGCCGGTCACATCGCCGCGATCCAGGCCGCCCGTACAGGAGTGATGACCTCGGTGATTGAAGCGGGCAGCATGCTGGGAGGAACGATGACTGCCGGCGGCGTCTATACACCAAATCACTTCTTCAGCACCTACGGCCCAGTCGTGCTGGGCATCCCCTGGGAACTCTACGGGAAGGCGAAGCAGGTCGAGGGACTTCCCCTCCCTGATTACCGCAGAAGAAGGCCGGTGGAGTCTCCTGGCTACTACAGCTACATCAACGTTCCGATCTACGCGGCTGTTGCAGAGGAAGAGGCCCTGAAGGCCGGGGTGATTCTGCACTACCACGAGTATGTTGCCAACATCCGCGCCGTGCACAACACGTGGGAGATCAGCTCCCTGGGGCGAGGGATCCAGCGAGTCACGGTGGCCAAGGAACTCATCGATTGCAGCGGCGATTCCGATGCGGTGCGGATTCTGGGGCTGGGCGTGCTGATTTCAGATCAGCGCCAACCGGCGACGTATCAGTACAGGATTGAGGGCATCGACCACGAACAGATCTGGGAGAAGGAGGTGCAGGCCCTCTACGAAGAGGCGATGGCAAGCGGGGTCCTGCAGAAGGGGGATTTCGCCTACCCAAATATGCTGCCCTTCAAGTACTACTTGGATCAAGGAGGGCACAATGCCACGCATGTCTACAGTTCCGACACATCGACGGCCGAAGGCCAGACCCTGGCCAACATCGAGGGCCGGGCACGCATGTTGCGAATGTTCAAGTTCCTGACGTCCACCATACCCGGCTGCGAGCGCGCTGTCCTGAGGATGATGGCGTCTTTCGCCGTGGCACGTGAGACGTATAGGACGCTTGGCGAATACGTGGTGAGCCGGGACGACTTCCTCCACGCGACCGACTTCCCGGACAAGGTCTGCAACGCATTCAACTACATCGACATGCACAGCGAGGGGAGCGGGTGCGAGGTGACCTTCCTGGAGGACAAGGGACTGTTGCCGAAAGTCCCGATGCGTGCCCTAATCCCAAAGGGTAGCTCACGGATTACCGTGGCAGGGAGGATCGTGTCCGCCGACCGCGTAGCTTTCGCCGGCATCCGCGCACAGTGCACCTGCATGGCAATGGGTCAGGCGATGGGCGCGGCGGCAGCGCTGGCGGTACAGAGGGGAGTGGCGTCAAGAGAAGTCAGCAGCAAGGATGTCGTGGCCCTCACGGTCGAACACGGCGCGGTTCCCGTGTGATCCCTGCTTCTCTCCGACCTTGGGGGTTGCCTTTATGTCTATTGCCTGCCTTCAGAACACGGTCACAGGTTTGGGTCCGCCAGGCAGCCCAGGGTCGGCAGACCCCTAAGCGGAATCCGCCCGAGAGTGAGCAAGGGTCGGATTCGCCGCCGGGTCCTTCATAACCCTCACTCGTGGGTTCAAGTCCCACCGTCGCCTCCTGAATAAGGGGCATCGAACGAGGGCGTGTAAGGGTCTCCGGAAAGGAGGGAGAACCTTACACGCTTTCTTCGATTCCGGTCAAGGGGCATGGGAGTCGAAGACGGGCAGGGGTCTTTGACTCCGGCATTGGCTCAGGCAACACCGGACAATAGTGGACGCCGCCCGGATCCGGAAACCGGTGTATAATGTAGTTACCAAGGCAACTACATCACTTGCGGGAGGTGGTGCATGCCGGACATCGGCGTCCGTGAACTGAAGACCAGGGCCTCAGAGGTCATTCGGAACGTGTGGAAGCGCCGTGCTCGCTACACGATCACCTACAGAGGGCGTGCCGTGGGGATCCTGCTGCCTCTCGACACGACGACCGCGGGCGGACTAGACTCGAACCTCGCGTCGTCGGATGCGTGGGCAGAACTGGCCCGCCTCGGGTCGTGCATGGGCAAACGCTGGCCCAAGGGAAGGACCAGCGGCGAAATCCTGTCGAAGATGAGAAGGTAGTCGATGGCTGGTCCTCTCACTATCGACGCCAGCGTCTTCCTCAATGCCTTCAATCCGGCCGAGCCGCACCACTCCGAGAGCAGCCGCCTGATGGCCCGCGTCCGTACCGAGAGCATCCCTCTCGTTGCCCCCACCCTGGCAGTTCCCGAGGTCGCTGCCACGATCGCCAGGACGACGGGCGACCCAGACACCGCATGGGGCTTCGCCCAACAACTCCGGATCCTGCCTGGGCTGATCCTTGTCCCACTCGACGAGGCTCTCGCCATGCAGGCCGCCGAAATCGCTTCAAAACACCGCCTGCGAGGCAGCGATGCCGTGTATGGCGCGGTCTGTCTTCGCTTCGGCTGCCCCTTGGTCACGCTTGACCGCGAGCAGCGTGAACGGCTCAGCCCCATCGTTCGGTCTCGCACTCCGAAGGAAACCTTGGTGAACCTGGGGGAGGATGCGTAGACCAACGGCGCCCAGCATGACGTAGTAGGCAGAATGCGGTACGATGGTCGTTGGTCTGGGAACGCGCTATTGTCCGTTGCCTGGCCCCAGAAGACGGTCAGGGGTCTGGGTCCGCCAGGCAGCCCGGAATCAGAAGACCCTTACACGGAATCCGACCGAAGGCGAGCAAGGGTCTGATTCGCCGCCGTCGGGTCCTGCAAAACCCTCACTCGTGGGTTCAAGTCCCACCGTCGCCTCTAGTCAACGCGAAGCAACACCAGGCAACAGGATCAACTCCTCACCTGAATCCGAGTCCAAATCGGTCGCCTCCGCTCAAAGCATCGGCATGATCTTGGGCGCAATGGCACTAGACGTGGCTGGCGGCAACTGAAACAACCGGAGCGAGCCGACTAGCTTGTTGCGAGAACAGCCCATCAACAGTCATATCAGTCTGGGCCAGCCCATGCCCGCTCTCAATCAACTCCACCAGTCGGCGCACGAAGCGTGTCGCCGGCGCGCCATCAGTGATATCGTGGTCGACCACCACCGTCAGGTTCAGGATGTCTCGAGCCTCGATCTGGCCCGCCACAATGGCCGGCTTTCGAGTGATGGTACCCACCACCAGGTCGAGCGAATGAGGCAAGGGCGTCAGTCCCCAGCCAGCGATGCCCCTGCCGAACATGCCCACCGCTGACACGCCAACAGTTCCACCCATCGCTGCCATGAGCGTTGGTTCGCGGCGGGTGGCAGCGAGCATTAGGGCGCTGAACATCCTTGATAGTGGCCAGGGCAGCCGCAAGAAGAACCGGCACCACGGCGCCAGTCCCTTGTCAGACGGCACTGGTGCGGCCTGGATTGATCGGATCTCCCGGTGGATCTCCAGAAAAGTCTTGTGGTTGGCGCGACGGATGATGTGCACCATCGGGACGCGCGTCCCGCCGGTCTCGTGCTCGATGAGCAGGTTTACATCCACATCGTCAAACACCACGAGGTGCCTACGGCCCTTCGGGAGCGCCTGAACCGACTTGTCCTCGTCGATGGCCTGGGCCAGGCAAAACGCCAGGTAGCCGGTGAAGGATGGTGATTCCCCCGTGCAGGCCTTGTAGTCGGCCATGAACCCGTGGGGGACCGTCACATCCACTTCGAGCAAGCCGTACACTGAGTGTTTCCACCAATACACATCGAGCATGGTGGGCAAGCCGCGGCGATCTGGCGGGAGGTCGACAACTCGATAGCTGCCAGTTTGTGCCTTCATGCTGTCATCTCCTTCTCCTGACGGTGATCGCGATGGCTGGTCGCCTCCAGCCCGCCTCACCCCTTATTCCTTGAGTCAGCAC
>CAYQUY010000026.1:0-16119 GCA_964420755.1 uncultured Anaerolineaceae bacterium | reverse complement strand
TGCAACGTACTGTGCCGTCTCCAGCCGGTCCACCGTCAGGATGGATTCGCTGGGGCGGGGCTTTCCGGTGAAGACAGACAGCCCGCCAGTGCAGGCCTCCGCCAAGCGGTCGAAGAAGGCAGCGCGGTAGGTTGGCAGAACCCGCTGCTGCAATCCAACTCTACCCGGAAAGAGGAGGGCCTGCGTCACGGCATGCCTCTCCCGGTTGGCGGCAGGCCGACTACGTACGCCTTCCAGGCAAGGTCCTTGACCTGCCCGATGAGCGGGAAGCCGTGCCGCATCTGGTGCAGAGTATAGCCGGCCTGGGTGAGCGCGTCCCAGGCGACCTGGGCGGCCTGAGGGCCGTGCAGCTCGATCAGGAGCGTCGGGCGGATCTCCGCCAGCACGCGGCGCATGCCCGGCAGCGCCAAGACCTCCCCGCCCTCGATATCCATCTTGACGACATTCGGCGGCGGATTGCCTCGTTCGAAGGTGAAGGTGTCCAGGTCGATGGCCTCGACCTCGATCTCGGAACAGTACGCGTCGGATCGGCCGGAGGCGCCCTCGACCTTGCCCATCGCCCCGGAGGGGTGAATCAGGAAGCGCTTCCTGCCCGCGCCATCGGCCACCGCCAAAGGGACAACCGTGATCCTGGTCTCGACGCCGTTAAGGGCCAGGTGCGCTTCCAGGCGCTTGAGATTGGCGGGGAGCGGCTCGAAGGCGAGCACTAGCCCGCCGGGGCCGACCGCCCGCGCCGCCAGGAGGGCGACGTAGCCGATGTTGGCGCCAACGTCGTAGACGGTCATGCCTTCGTGGCAGACGAACCTGAGGGCGGCTTGAAGATCAGGCTCGTAGGTACCCAGCCAGTAATCCTTCTCAGTCTTCAGATCCAGGATCAAGCGGGCTCCGGCCAGGTCTCCGGCGGCGACGGTGACCTCGGTCGGGCCTGCTGGGGCGGCCTGGTTGAGCAGGCGGCGAGTCAAGGTGGTGACAGGACCCAGGCTGTACAGGGCGCGGCGGGCGGGTGTGGGGAGAACCCGGGCGGCGAAGGAGGCGAGGCGCAGGACGGGTGAGGTCACGGCTGCGTCTCCATCCAGCCTAGCGCGCGGAGGTATCCGTCGACCATCGTCTCGAGGCCAAGCCCCGCCTCGGCCCGGGCTCGAGTGCCGCGGCGAAAGCGAGACAGGTCAGCCAGAACCTCACGCGAGGCCTGCGCCAGGCCTCCAATGTCGGGCGGATCCAGTTTCCAGGGATTGCCACCATAGGGGGCGAGACGGCCCGCATCGCCTGTCACGAGTTCGGGCAGGGCGCCGGTATCGAAGGAGACGACGGGCAGGCCACAGGCAAGGGCCTCGATGACCGCGTTCGGGCAGGCGGGGTGAATGTCGGCGGCGTAGAGGAGATGGGCACCGCGGTAGAGGGATGGCGTCTGCTCGTTTGCCACGAGCCCCAGCCATTGGACGGGCACACCGGCGGCTGCGTCCCAGCGGCGCTTCAATGCCTCGGGGGCGCGCCCGGCGATAGCCACTTCGACCGCTGCCCCCTCCTGCAGCCGGCGGGCCAACCCGAACGCCGCCTCGAGGCCGATCTCATAGCCTCCGGCCAGGTTGCCCTCGACGACCAACAGGCGAGTGCGGTCGCTTGGGGGCTCGCCGGGGCCTTGGGGCCGGAAGAGGTCAAGCGGGACTCCGTTGTAGACGACGCTGGCGGGCGCGGGCGCGGGCCCGCACACGCGTTCCCACCATTCGTGGGTGAACCGGCTCTGGTAGATGACCTGAACGGCGATCCGGTTGCGGATCAGGCGAAGCAGCGCGTTGTTGGCTTCAGCGCGCAGCCAGTGACCGACGCCGGTCGGGCGCTGGCGGTGGATCCAGTTCATCCCGTTGAGTCGCTGGATGACAGGGATGCCGCGTCGGCGGGCACGCCACAGTCCGGCGAGGTCGCGGCTCCCGCCAATCACGAGGACCCCCTGGTAGGGGCTCTCCTCCAGGCTGTAGCAGACCCGGATGCCGCGGGCCGCGAGGCCCGACGCCAACCGGCGCTGGAAGTTGGCCGGGCCGGCCAGGCCAGGGATGCGGGTCACGAGGCAGAGGCACAGGCTTGGCGACATCGTCGGTGTGTGTGGCACCGAGACTCCTCGCAGGCCGGGGCCTACGGGGGCGGGGCAGCGGAAGCGCTGAGCAGCGCCTCCACGATGCGTTCGGCGGCGTGCCCGTCGCCGAATGGGTTCACGGCGCGGGCCATGGCCTGATGGGCGGAAGGATCGTCCAGCAGGCGCCGGGCTTCGGTCAGGATGCGCTTAGGGTCCGTGCCGACCAGGAGAGCCGTGCCGGCCTCGACCGCCTCGGGCCGCTCGGTCACCCGGCGCAGGACCAGCACCGGGGCCCCCAGTGCGGGCGCTTCTTCCTGTAAGCCGCCGGAGTCCGTGAGCACGAGGTAGGAGCGCTGCATGAGGTGGACCATGGGTAGGTACGCCAGAGGCTCAATCAGGCTGACATTGGCGACGCCACCGAGCAAGCGATGGGCGGGGCCGCGCACGTTGGGGTTGAGGTGCACGGGGTAGACGATGTGAATATCGTCGGCGTAGAGCTCGGCCAGACGGCGCAGGGCGCCGAAGATGTCCTCCATCGGCTGGCCGAAGTTCTCGCGCCGGTGGGCGGTGACTAGGATCAGGCGCCGATCGAGTGGAATCCCCGCCAGCGGCCCGCTGGCCCAGTCATAGGGACGGGCGGCGACCGATTGCAGGGCGTCGATCACGGGGTTGCCGGTGAGGACCACGCGATCCGGCGCCACCCCCTCCCGCAGCAGGTTGTCGCGCGCCCGGGCTGTCGGGGCGAAGTGGAGGTCGGCAACGCCGCTGGTGACGCGGCGGTTGATCTCCTCGGGGAAGGGCTGCCACTTGTCGCCGGTGCGAAGCCCGGCCTCGACGTGACCCACCCGGATGCGGTGGTAGAAAGCCAGCAGGGCCGTGGCCATGACCGTCGTCGTATCGCCCTGGACGAGCACCCAGTCGGGCTTGACCTCCTGGAGCACGGGGTCGAGGCCGGTGAAGACCGCTGCGGTCAGGCCGGCCAGCGGCTGATCCGGCTGCATCAGGTCCAGGTCATGGTCAGGGCGGATGTCAAAGAGCTCCAGCACCTGGTCGAGCATCTCCCGGTGCTGGGCGGTGACGCAAACCCGGGACTGGACGCCAGGCGCGGCCGCCAGCCGCTTGATGACCGGCGCCATCTTCACCGCCTCCGGGCGAGTACCGAAGACGGAGAGGACTCGGATCCGGGGATCAGACACGGCGCTGACCTACCCCCAGGACATGCATTTGAAACCCTGCCGCCTTCCAGGCCTCGCGGTCCCACGCTCCGCAACAGTCAACGGCGACGCGGCCGCTCATGGCAGCAACCGCTTCAGCCGGGTCGAGCTGGAGGAGCTGGCCGTGCGCTACGAGGAGCACGACGGCCTCGGCACCGATAAGCGCATCGGAGAGGGACGGAACTGCCGCGCACCCGTGTGCGGTTGTCTCTGGAGCGAAAGGCTCGTAGGTCCGGACCTTCGCCCCGGCCTGGGCCAGCAGCCGGGCGACTTCGACGGCCGGGCTCTCGCGCAAGTCGTCCACGTCGGGCTTGTAGGCCAGGCCGAGGGCGGCGATGCGCTTGCCGGAGAGCCCGTTGAGCGCCGCTTCGACCAGGCGGGCAGCATGAGCGGGCTGGGCGTCGTTGACCAGCCGGGCCTGGCGGATGAGCGGCGAGAGCTCGGGAGCGGCCTCGACCAGAAACCAGGGATCAACGCTAATGCAGTGTCCGCCGACGCCCGGCCCGGGTTTCAGGATCTTGACGCGTGGGTGGCGGTTTGCCAGGCTGATCGCCTCCCAGACGTCGACGCCGAATCGATCGGCCAGGCGGGCAAACTCGTTAGCGATTGCAATGTTGACGTCGCGGTAGGTATTCTCCATGAGCTTGACCATCTCGGCGGTCGTGGCATCGGTCAGGACGATCTCGCCCCGGACGAATGTGGCATACAGCTCACGTCCCGCTTCCGCCGAGGCCCGGTCGATGCCGCCGATGATGCGGGCGTTGTCGATGAGCTCCCGCAGGATCTGGCCGGGCAAGACCCGTTCGGGAGAATAGGCAAGATAGAAGTCGGGGCCGGCCCGCAGGCCTGAGCGCTCGAGGATCGGCGCCACAAGGTCGAGCGTGGTGCGTGGCGGGGAGGTGGATTCGAGGATAACCAGGTTCCCGCGGCGCAGGTGCGGGACAATCGACTCGCCCGCCGACACCACGAAATGCATGTCGGAGCGCTTGTCCTCCAGGATGGGTGTCGGGACAGCGATGATGAAGGCGTCGGAGGGCTCGGGCTCCGCGCTCACCCGAAGGTTGCCGGAACCAAAGGCCGCCTGCACCAGCGTTCGCAGCCCCGGCTCCTGAACGTGAATCTGGCCGTTGCGCAGGACGCTGACGACGCGCTGGTTGACGTCCACACCGACCACCTTGAGGCCGTGGGTGGCAAAGGTGCTGGCGGTGGGCAGGCCGATGTAGCCCATCCCCAGGACGCAGAGCGTTTTGAACTCCACGCGCCGACCTCCCTCCTGGAGCCTCCTATTATCCCATAGATGTGTCTCCGTGCTCCTGGGCAGGGTGCTCCGTCATCATGTGCCGTTGGAAGGCCGATGGTCACCTCAACCTCCCACGTCGCCGCTTGCCCCGCCAGGGGGCTATAATCCCTGCATCCCCTGCCATTCCGGGCAGATCAGGAGGCACCCATGGATGCGCCACGGCGGACCACATTCAGCCTGAGCACGTTGCGATCCCTGCTGCTGCCCATGCTCATCATCATGTTCGGCCTGCAAATGCTGCGCCTCCTCTTCCCGAGCCTGGTCTGGTACCTGAAGGACACTCGGGGGGCCAGTTCGGTCTCGGTCGGCGGCTACGCCTTTGCCGCCTTTCTAGTCGGCTTCCTGGCAGCCGGGCTGCGGCGGATCATAGGCCCCAAGGGCGCCCTCTGGCTGACCGCGGGTGGCCTGACCGTTGTGCGGCTGGCCGAACAGTGGGTCACCTCCCCGGCGATCGACCTGTGGCTGGGCCTGGCTGGATCGGCGCTGTTCGTGCTCTTCTTGCCAGTCTGGATTGGTCACTTGCGGGCGCGGGGTGGCGGGGAGGCCGCGCCGCGGCTGGCCTATGGGCTGCTGCTCGGCTTGGCCCTGGACAGCGCCATCAAGGGGGCCGCAGGCACGCTCGATCTCTCCTGGATCCCCGGCCCGATCCCCCTGCTGATCATCTTTCTGTTGGCCGTGCTCACTGTACTGCTGCTGGTGACTGAACCCATGCCCTCAGGCGAGGCGCTATCCGAGGGGGGATGGGGAGAGGTGTTGCCGTTGCTGGCGATCGGGCCCTACCTGATGGTGCAGGCCATCATCTTCCAGAACCAGGGGTGGATCGCGGAGGCTGCGGGGCTTGACATGCCCCTGGCCTTCGTTGTCGTCATGCTGGGCAATGTCTTGGCCGCCGTGGGCCTCGTCTGGGGCTTTGCCCGAGGGCACCCTTTTCGCATCGTGCTGGGGTTGGGCGCAGCCCTTTACCTCTTCGTCGTTGTGCTGGGGGCCGAGCTGCGCAGCGTGTCCTTCGCCTATGCGGTAGGCATCGTGCAGCTCTTGCTGGGATGGGGCTGGGCTCTCCTCGCGGCCGTGGTCGTGCCGGCCTCACGTCGTGGGCTCGGCCGGACAACGGTGGGGGCCGCATCCGGGATGTTCTTGTTCCTGATCCTGGCCTTCCTCTACTACGTCTCGCTTGACATCGGCATTCCCATTCCCCGTTCCTTCTACTTGCCGGCCGCGGCTGTGCTCGTCGGCCTGGGGATTGTTTACTGCGTGCTGCGGACCCGGACGTCGAGCCTACCCTCCTGGCCTGACAAGACAGGGCTCGTCGTGGCCAGTGCACTCGTGTTGGTGGCTCTGATCTACTGGGGCACGGTGGGGCCTGTGCCGCAGGCGACCGAACCCCGAGGCATGCCCATCCGGGTGATGACCTACAACCTGCACTCCGCCTTCAACAGCCAGGGACGCCAAGACCTGGAGGCCATTGCCCAGGTCATCGAGGCGAGCCGGGCCGACGTGGTCGCCCTGCAAGAGGTCTCGCGCGGTTGGCTGCTCGATGGTTCAACCGACATGGTTGGCTGGCTGTCGCGGCGTCTGGAGATGCTGATTGTTTTCCGGGGGACGACGGACCCGGTCTGGGGCAACGCCATCCTGTCGCGCTACCCGGTGGCCGCCCGCGGTTGGGGACTGCTGCCGCTGGCCGGAACCCTGATGCAGCGCGGTTTCCTGTGGGCACAGGTGGAGGTGGGCGGGAGTGAGCCGTTGCTGGTGATTGCCACTCACTTGCATCACATCGAAACCGAGCACGAGCCGAGATTGGCCCAGGTGCCGGTCCTGCTCGACTTCTGGGGCGGACGCCGAATGAGCCTGATTCTGGGCGACATGAATTCCTTGCCCGGCTTCCCCGAGATGGATCTGATTGCGGATGCGGGCTTCGTTGACTCGTGGGCAGAAGCTGGCTCAGGGGAGGGGCTTTCCTGGCCGGCGGTTGCCCCTTATGAGCGTATTGACTGGGTCTGGCACACGCCCGATCTCGTGGCGGAGTCGGCGGAGACAATCAACACGCTGGCATCCGATCACCTGCCGGTGCTGGTGACACTCGATCTGGTTCGCTAGGCGAGCGGATGGCCGCAATGGGACGTCTGCGCCTCTAAACAAGAACTGTGGGTGAGGTGGTTCCGGGAGAGCCCGACCCGGGCGGAGAGGCCGTCACGGCGAGGCTCTTCCGTATTGTGCAGCGTCAGGACATAAGTCGGGCCGGTTTGGCCTAGGGAGGTAGGGAGCTTGTGCAGCGGTTGGAAGATGTCCTGGGAAAAAGGGATCTCAAAGTCCTGATGGGATTGGAGTCGCCGGCTAAGATACAGGCATTTCTCGATCGGATCCCCTACAGCGCGGATCCCATCTACCGTTGCCCTCGGCGGGTCCTGAAGGACCGCAAGGCGCACTGCTACGACGGCGCCCTTTTCGCCGCCGCGGCGCTGCGGCGGCTGGGCTACCCCCCCCTGGTTCTGGACATGCACGCGGTTCGAGACGACGACCACGTTCTTGCCCTCTACAAGCAAGATGGGCTGTGGGGAGCCGTAGCCAAGTCCAACTTTGTGGGGCTCCGCTACCGCGAGCCGATCTACCGGACGCTGCGTGAGCTGGTGATGTCGTACTTCGAGGCCTTCTTCAATGTTGACAGGGAGAAGACGCTGCGCAGCTACACGGTTCCCCTGAACATGAGGACCTTTGACCGGCTAGACTGGATGGTGCGTGACGAAGCGATGGAGACGGTTGCGCAGCGTCTGGATGAGATACGCCGCATCCCCCTGCTCAGTGAGGGCAGCATCCAGGGGCTTAGCCTGACGGACGAGCGGTCCTACCGCGCCGGGATGCAGGGGGTCAACCCCGCCGGACTGTACAAGCCTAGCCGAAAATCATGAATCACGGGTGGCGGGTGTTGCTCACGGATGGGCTCGCCGAAGACGGGCTGGTGCTGCTGCGTCGGCAGGCGGAGGTCGTCGAGGCCGACGGGCTGGAAACGTTGCCTGCGTTCGATGCCCTGATCGTCCGCAGCCGGACCCGAGTGGGCGCATCCGATCTGGCCGGGGCCCGGCGGCTGCGGGTGATCGGGCGGGCCGGGGCTGGGGTGGACAATATCGATCTAGCCGCCGTAGCTGGGGCAGGTGTAATTGTCGTCCATACCCCGGAGGCGGTGACGGTCGCCGTCGCCGAGCACGCTCTGGGGCTGATGCTGTCGCTGGCCCGGCGGATCCCCCAGGCGGACGAAGCCATCCGACGGGGCCAGTGGCCCAAGCGTGACCTGTGGGGCAGCGAGCTGAGTAGGAAGACGCTGGGAATCATTGGCTTGGGTCGTATTGGGACGGCGTTGGCCGCGCGGGCGAAAGCGCTGGGGATGCGCATCGTTGCGTATCACCCTCGACTGGGTGCCGAGGTCGTCCGCGAGCGAGGCGCCGAACCCGTGGACTTCGAGACGCTGCTCGAGATCTCCGACTATGTCAGCCTGCACCTCCCGTTGAACAGCGAGACCCGGGGGCTCATCGGCAAGGTCGAGCTTTTCAGGATGAGACGTGGCGCTCGCTTGATCTCAACGGCCCGCGGAGGGGTAGTTAACGAGCAGGCCCTGCTCGAGGCGCTGGAAGCCGGCCATCTGGCGGGCGCGGGTCTTGATGTCTTCGCGGAAGAGCCACCGGGGCTGGCCGCGCTCGTGAGGCATCCGGCCGTAGTCTCCACGCCCCATATCGGCGCCCAGACGATTGAGGCACAATCCAGGGCTGCGGCTGACATCGCGACGGAGATCCTGGCAGCCCTGCGCGGCGAACCACTGCGCTGGCGGGTGGCATGAGGTCTCAAGGAGCATCCATGGACGAGACACTGAAGAGCCTGAAGGAGATTCTTGGCCAGGTCGCGGATCTTGAAGCGTCAGTCGCGGTGTTGGAGTGGGACCAGCAGACATACATGCCTCCCGGTGGGGCCGATGGCCGGTCAATGGCTCTCTCGACGGTGAGCCGGCTGGCGCATGAGAGCTTCATCGACGATCGCGTCGGGGAGCTGCTCTCTGCGCTCGAGCCCGGGTTGGCCAGCCTCGACCCAGATAGCGACGAGGCCAGGCTGGTCCGGGTCACCAGGAGACAGTACGACAAGGCGCGCAAGGTTCCAGCCCAGTTCGTGGCCGAGTTCAGAAGGGTGACCTCGCTGAGCTTCCAGACCTGGCAGGAGGCCCGTGTCCGATCGAACTTCGCCCTCTTCAGGCCGCACCTGGAGCGGGTTGTAGAGATGCGGCGGCAGTACGCCGGCTTCTTCGCTCCCTACGACTCCGTTTACGATCCTCCGCTCGACGATCATGAGCCGGGCATGAAGACGGCGGAGCTAAAGGCGATCTTCGAGGCCCTGCGTCCTCGGCAAGTAAAACTGATCCAGGCGATCGCCGAGAAGCCGCCCGTGGATGACAGCCTGCTACGTCTCAACTACGACGAGGCCAAGCAGTGGGACTTCGGCATGGAGGTCGCCAAGAGCTTCGGCTACGACCTCAGTCGCGGCCGGGAGGACCGATCTGCCCATCCCTTCACCACGGGATTCAACACCGGCGACGTCCGCATCACGACCCGCCTGGATCGGAACTACCTTCCTGAGGGCATGTTCGGAACCTTTCACGAGACCGGACACGCGCTCTACGACCAGGGCCTGCCGCAAAGGTTGGAGCGGACTCCGATTGCCAGAAGCCTGTCCTATGCCTTTCACGAATCTCAGTCACGGACGTGGGAGAACCTGGTGGGGCGCAGCCGACCGTTCTGGAAGCACTACTATCCCCGCCTGCAGGCCTACTTCCCCGAGCAGTTGGGGTCGGTGGATCTGGACACGTTCTACCGGGCGGTCAACCGGGTTGTGCCCTCGTTCATCCGGACCGAGGCTGACGAGGCAACCTACAACCTGCACATCATGCTGCGTCTTGATTTGGAGATGGCCTTTCTGGAGGGAAGGCTGGCAGTGGCCGATTTGCCTGAGGCCTGGGCCAGCGGCATGCGCGAATACCTGGGCATCACCCCGCCGGACGACAAAGTGGGAGTCCTCCAGGACGTACATTGGTCGACGGGCGCGGTTGGGTACTTCCCGACGTACGCGTTGGGGAATCTGCTTGCAGCTCAGCTCTGGGAGAAGGCTCAGTCGGACATCCCCGACCTATCGAAGCAGATTGAGCGAGGAGAGTTCAGGGATTTGCTTGCCTGGCAGCGCGAGAACGTTCACCAGCATGGTGGCAAGTATGAGCCCATGGAGCTGATCGTGAAGGCAACGGGAACGCCGCTCACGCCCGAGCCCTACCTCCGCTACCTGTGGGCCAAGTATGGGGAGATCTACGGGCTGTGAGGCCCGGCTGCCGGGTTCAGTCTCTGCTCTCGGGAGCGGTGCTGTGGAACGAGGCGGTTACCCGGCTTGTCTTGCCGGACTGGGGGGCGTGTCTGCGAGAGGTGTAGCCCCAGTGGACGGGCGGAGACGCGCGGCGGCGCGAGGCAGAGTCCGCCGTGTCAGCTCAGTGTGCCTGGTCGCCGCGGCGCTTCTCGTAGCCTGCTCCGGACGGGGGACACCTCCACCTCTCGCCTCCGGCGAGAACGGTGCCACGGCTTCGCCCGCCGTGGCCACGGCGAGCGCCTCAACCCCCTCGGAGACCCCCGGCATCCTCCCCCTGACCGAAGCCACGCAGCCCCTTGTGCTGGAGCCTCCGGAACTGGTGCCTACCCTGTCACCGACCCCTCCAACGGTCGGCCTGCCGCCAGAGCGTCTGTCCGTCCTCGAACCCGGGCCGAACTCGCAGGTGACCAGCCCGTTTCGGGTCCAGGGCAGAGGCGGCCCCAGTTGGGGAAGTCTGGTCTACCTGCGGTTGCTCGGCGAGGACGGAAGGGTGCTAGCGGAGCGGGCCACCTACCTGGCGGGGGCAGCCGGGCGCCCTGGCTGGTTCGGCGCGCAGATCCCTTTCACGATCGAGTCCGCGGGCGAGAGGGCCCGACTGGAAGTCAGCACCCTCAACCCCTGGAACGGAGAGCTGGACCACCTGGCGACGGTGAACATCATCTTGCTCTCGGTTGGCACGCCGCTGGTTCACCCAGCCCTCGAAGGCCCGGAGCAGCTGGCGATTCTGGAGCCGGAGGAGGATGAACACGTGGCCGGGGGTGTCGCTCATGTGCGGGGCGCCGGCTGGGTGGAGTCCGATTTCACGCTGTCAGTCATCGTCCGCGACTACTACGGGGACACCGTCGGCTCGGCAACGGTCGAGTTGGCGGCGCCAGCCGTCGATGTGCTGGGGACATTCGAGATCGACATCCCCTACTCGATAGCGGCGGCCCAATATGGCAGCATCGCCGTCTGTGAGAGCGCCCCGGATGGTTCGGGGATGATCCATTTCACTAGTCAGGATGTCTACCTGCAACCCTAGACGACCTCGGCTACCTGGCCGGATCCTTCCGGGAGGTTGGGTCGCGGGGCGGCTCGGGCCACCGCAGGGCGAGGAACTTCCGGGGCCGGCGAGTCGTCAGATGATATAATGCCGCGCCCGAATGGCCCGCCATGAACAACACCCGGACGCTGCCTCTCCCCGTTCGTGACCCGTACAGCTGGATGGGTAGGATTCTCCTGGCCTTGGCCGGGGCCGGGCTGGCAGCGTTGGCGGCAACTATCGTCTGCGCGCTCGGTGCCCGCCTGGTGTATGCCGGCCGAGCGCTGCCAGGGGTCACTGCCGCTGGCGTCGACTTGCGTGGCATGGACCGGGCGCAGATCGAGGCCGCCCTCGACCAGGCGGTTACTTACCCGGATCAGGGCATCATCGTCCTCCAGGACGGGGCGAGGCAGTGGGTCGCCAAGCCGCGAGAGCTTGGCGTCACGGTGGACGTACGGGCCATGGCCGAGCAGGCTCTTGCCGTTGGTCGGGAGGGCCCGTTGCCGACGAGGCTGAGGGCGCAGCTGGAGACGTGGCTGCGCGGCAAGCCTATCGGCCCCATCCTTGTCTTTGACCAGAACGCAGGCGCGGTCTACCTGCGTCACCTGGCGCAGCAGACCGATCGCCCGCCGCTGGAGGCCAGCCTGGCGGTCGAGGGGCTCGAGGTCGTCATGCAGGTCGGCCAGATCGGGCGGCTCCTCGATCTCCCCGCCACGCTCGAGGCGCTCACGCCCATCGTCTCTCGGATGTACGACGCCGACGTGCCGCTCGTGGTCCAGGAGACGCCGCCGCGGGTGCTCGATGCTTCCGAGGAAGCCGACCTCGTCCGGTCGATCCTCAGCCAGCCGCTGACGCTAACCGTTGGGGACACGGCGGTCCCTGGTTCGGCCAGCGATGGTTCCTGGACGCTGGAGCCGGCGGCGTTGGCGCCGATGCTCCGGTTCGACGAGGTGACGGGGGAGGACGGGTCGCGCTATGAGGTGAGCGCCGATCCCCAGTCGCTGATGGGCTTTCTTGAGCCCTTGGCGCCCGATCTCGAGCGCCAGCCAGAGAATGTGCGATTCATTTTCAACGATGAGACACACCAGCTCGACCTCTTGAGGGAGGCCATCGCGGGCCGCAGCCTGGACCTGTCGGCCAGCATCCAGGCGATCACCGAAGGCCTCAATGCCGGAGAGCACGAGATCCCCCTGGCGTTCCAGATGACCGAGCCCGAGGTGGGCAGCGAGGCCACGGCCGAGTCGTTGGGGATCACGGAGAACGTCGTGACTGTCTCGACCTACTTCGCCGGGTCGAGCGCGGCTCGCATCCACAACATCGCCACCGCCGCGGCCGCGTTCCACGGCCTCCTCATCGCCCCGGGCGGGACACTCTCGATGGCTGACGTCCTGGGTGACATCAGCCTGGAGACCGGCTACGCCGAGGCCCTGATCATCCTCGGCGACCGAACGATCAACGGCGTGGGGGGAGGCGTCTGCCAGGTCAGCACAACCCTCTTTCGTGCCGCCTTCTTTGGCGGTTATCAGATCGACGAACGCCACCCGCATGCTTACCTCGTGTCCTACTATCAGCAGGGCCCTCACTCCCCAGGCCCAGGTTTGGACGCGACCGTCTTCGCCCCTCAGGTGGACTTCCGTTTCACCAACGACTCGCCCTACTGGCTGCTGATGGAGACCTATGTCTACGGCACCCAGATCGTGTGGAAGTTCTACTCCACCTCCGACGGGCGCCACGTGGAGTGGACCACGACCGGTCCGCAAGATGTCGTCGAAGCGCCTGAGCCGCTCTATCGGGAGAACCCCGAGCTGGCCGAGGGGGTAATCAAACAGGTCGACTACCAGGCGGATGGGATGAACGTGACGGTGACCCGGACGGTCACCAGGGACGGCCAGATCATCCATGACGACGTCTTCCGCACCCACTACCTTCCCTGGCGGGCAATCTACGAGTACGGCCCGGGGACCGAGCTCCCCGAGGATGCTCACACCGAGTAGGGGCGGGCTCTGGCGCGCCCGCTGTGATAGAATCCGGACCAAACCAGGAGCTGACCATGATCAGTGATGACCTGCTCGAGATCCTGCGTTGTCCGGCTTGCGTGCGTGAGAAACCGGGCCTGCTGAAGCTGGTCAAGGGTACCTGGCTGGTCTGCCAGGAGCCGGGCTGCGGGCGCAAGTACCCCATTGTGGACGACATCCCCGTCATGCTGATCGAGACCGGCGACAAGTGGGTCGGCGTCGCCGAGGACGACCTGCCCGTCCCGCCCCCCGAGGACTGATCAGCCAGTGCCCGATGTGCAAGCGTTGCTCGCCGACCTGATCTCGGGCGAGGATGCTCGCGCGGAACTGGCTGCTTCCGGGCTGGCGCAATGTGGCCAGCCCGCCGTGTCTCTGCTTCTGGCTCTGCTCGATTCCCCGAACGAAGACACTCGTTGGTGGGCCAGCCGTGCCCTGGCCGCACAGGCAGGTCGGGATGCCGCTCTGGGGTTGATCCGGTCCCTGGAGGACCCCGCCGCATCCGTCCGGCAGTGTGCCGCCCTCGGCTTGCGCCTTCACCCGTCGTGCGAGGCGATGACGGCCTTGCTGCAGGCCCTCGCCGATCCAGACCGGCTGGTCGCCCGGCTGGCGGCGGACGCACTGGCGGCGCTCGGCACCCAGGCCACGCCCGGTGTGATGGCGGCCCTCGCTTCTGAGAGGGCTGAGATCCGGATCGAAGCGGCCCGCTGTCTGGCGCTCATCCGAGACCCGGCCTCTATCCCCGCCCTGTACAACAGTCTGGATGACCCCTCGGCGATCGTCCATTACTGGGCCGAGCAGGCGCTCGAGCGGCTGGGCGAGGGCATGGTCTTCTTCAAGCCGTAGGCGAAACCTGGAGATGGCCACCTGCCAGATTCGCAGTTGAGGCGGGTGAGCTCACCTCCCCGATGCTTCCTCGGCGAGAAAGCCCTGGCTTCTTGCTAACGAGGTGAAAGAGAATAACGAGCCGGGGAGAATACTGCCAAGGCCGTCTGGGGTCACCTGCAAGCGGAGATCAGGTCCCTGTCAGAGGGATTTCAGCCGATCAGCACCCAGGCGATCCAGGCGCCGATCATGCCCACGGCCAGCAGAAGCTTGACCCCATACGAGACGCCGCAGCCAGCCAGCGTCGCTCCTGTGGCCTTGACGGCCCGGCGCCAGTTCCTCAGGCGCAGGTACTCGACGCCGATCACGCCGATGGCGAGGCCAAGGATGGCGCCGATGGGGCTGAAGAAGACCAGGCCGATCAGCGCCAGCACAACGCCGGCGACGATGGCCCAGGTGGAGGCTCCGCCGATCTTGGCGCCGGCCCCGGTGACCCAGAGTTCGGACGCCATCCCGGCCAACCCGAGCAGGGTGATCAGGGCGAAGAGCCACGGGCCGGAACTGCCCCAGCCTGCCAGGAGCCCGTAGCCGAGGGCCGCCCCCCATATGAGCACCAGGCCCGGCAGCACGGGCAGGACGATGCCCGCGAGCCCGAGAAGCATCACTAGCGCGGCGAGGATGATGACCAGCGTCCTGTCCATGAGCTTCCAGCCTGCACCGCAATCAGGTGCTCGTCGGGCGAATGGTCTCGACGCCGCCCATCCATGGCCGCAGGACCTCCGGAATCGCGACGCTGCCGTCCGCCTGCTGGTAGTTCTCCAGCACCGCAATCAGCGTGCGAGGCAGGCCGAGGCCGGAGCCGTTGAGAGTGTGCGCGAACTCGGGCCGGGCCTTCGGCGCCCGGCGGCAGCGGATGTTCGATCGGCGCGCCTGGAAGTCGCCGCAATTCGAGATCGACGATACCTCCAGCCACTCGCCGCAGCCGGGCGCCCAGGCCTCAATGTCGTAGGTCTTGCGGGCGGCAAAGCCAAGGTCCCCGGTGCATAGGATCTTGGTTCGATACGGCAGCCCGAGCTCGAGGCAGGTCGCTTCGGCGTGGGCCCGCATACGTTCCAGCTCCTCCGGTGACGCCTCGGGCGCGCAGAAGGTGTACATCTCGACCTTATCGAACTGGTGACCGCGCTTGATCCCCCGCACGTCCCGACCGGCCGACATCTTCTCCCGCCGGAAGCAGGGCGTGTAGGCGGTGTAGTGAAGCGGGAGAGCCTCGATCTCCAGGATTTCGTCCATGTGCAGGCCGGTCAACGGGACTTCGGCCGTCGGCACCATCCACAGATCCTCTTCGTGGTCGCGATAGAGATTGTCACGGAACTTCGGAAGCTGCCCGGCGCCATACAGCGTCTGCTGGCGCACGACGAATGGCGTGTACTTTTCCGTGTAGCCCTGGCGCGCGTGCAGGTCGAGCATCCAGGCGATCAGGGCGCGCTGCAGCCGTGCACCGGCGCCGCTCAAGACGTAGAAGCGTGAGCCGGTGATCTTCACGCCGCGTTCGAAGTCGAGGATCCCCAGGGACGGGCCCAGTTCCCAGTGCGGCTTGGGGGCGAAGTCGAAGGCCCGAGGTTCGCCCACGGTCTGCAGCACGCGGTTGGCACTTTCATCCGGGCCGTCGGGCACATCGGGGTCGGGCAGATTGGGGACCTCGCTCAGGACGGCGTGAAGCGCCTCGTCTGTCTGACGGACCTGCGCGTCGAGGGCGTCGATGCGCTCCCCCACATGCCGCATCTCATCGACCTTCTTCTGACGGGCCGCCGGGTCTTGCATCTGCCCGATCTGCTTGGAGGCCCGGTTGCGCTCACCCTTGAGTGTCTCGACCTGCGTCAGCAGGCTGCGTCGCTCGGCGTCGAGCTCCAGGATGCGATCCACTGGGGGCTCGATGCCGCGGCGGGCGAGCGCGGCTTGCACCTCTTCTGGTTTCTCTCGAATTCTCTGGATGTCGAGCATGGCACGCCTCCCACGATGAAAAGCCGACGCCCCCTCATCGGCAGGACGAGGGGGCGCTCGTGGTGCCACCTGCTTTCGCCGCCCAGTCCGGGCGGCCTCGAAACGCTGTAACGGGCGACCCCGGTCTCCCTTACGGCGATCTCTCGCCCCTCCGGGAGCGACGAGGCCCTGGTCGGGCCGGCGGAGTGGAAGTGCCTGGATCCTCGCCGCCTCGCACCAGCCGGCAGCTCTCTGAAGAGGACGACCACGCGACGCTTCTCCGCGCTCGTCAAGGGGGCAACCCCCCG
>CAYQUY010000025.1:0-16612 GCA_964420755.1 uncultured Anaerolineaceae bacterium | reverse complement strand
GATGCTCTCCTGGCCTACGAGGACTCGGCGGTCATCGGGCTCCGCCCGCGGGCGGGGGCACCGAAGCTGAACCCGCCCATGGCTACTGTCATCGAGCCCGGCGACCAAGTGATCGCCATTTCCGAGGATGACGACACCGTGATCCTCTCGGGGCGGACCGAGCTAGGGATCCGGCAGGATGCCATCCGCCTGGCCCCTCGTCGGGTGGGCCAACCCGAGCGCACCTTGATTCTAGGATGGAACAGCCGGACGCCGGCGATCATCAACGAGCTGGATCACTACGTCGCTCCCCGTTCGTCGGTGGAGGTGGTCGCGGGCTTCCCGGACGGAGCGGCCGAGATCGTCCGCTGCTGCCCGGACCTCAAGAAACAGACCGTGCGATACTCCACCGGCGATACCACCGACAGACACCTGCTGGATGGCATGGATCTGGGCAAGTATGACCACGTTGTCGTGCTGGCTTCCTCGGAGGCGGCCGACGACCAACGAGCCGACGCGCGGACGCTCGTGACTCTGCTCCATCTGCGGGACATCGCCGACCGCCACGGGTACCGGTTCTCCATCGTCAGTGAGATCCTCGATGTCCGCAATCGTAACCTGGCAGCCGTCACGCGGGCAGACGACTTCGTGGTCAGCGACGAGCTGGCCAGCCTGATGCTTGCCCAGGTATCCGAGAACAAGCCGCTCAATGCCGTCTTTGCCGACATCTTCGACCCTGAGGGTTCGGAGATTTATCTCAAGCCGGCAGGGGACTACGTCTTTCCGGGTGAGGCGCTGAACTTCTACACCGTCGTGGATTCGGCCCGGCAACGGGGCGAGGCTGCAATTGGCTATCGCATCGCCCGCCAGGCCCGGGATGCGGCGGCGGACTACGGCGTCGTCGTCAACCCCGACAAGTCGGACCTTGTCACTTTCGCCGAAGACGACCGGATCATCGTGGTGGCCGAGGACTGAGGTTCATGGCTCACGCGCCCGATCTTGAGACATTCACCCTCGGGGGGCGAAGCCGGCCGGTTCCGGCTTTGAGGTATGATAGCCATGACCTGGGTGGGTGCGAGTAGGAGGCCGGAGCTGTCAGGCGACTGCGCTGAAGCGGCGAGGTATTCATGACAGGGTACGAAGCCGTCATCGGGCTTGAAACCCACATCCAGCTCAACACCCAGTCAAAGATCTTCTGCCCCTGCAAGGCGGACTCTTGGGGTGAGCCTCCCAACACCAATATCTGCCCCGTCTGCACCGGCTTGCCCGGCGTCCTGCCCGTTCTCAACCGAGCCGCGGTCGAAAAGGCCGTTCTGCTGGCGGCGGCCGTGCACGCCGAGTCGATCCAGGCGCTTTCCTACTTCGCCCGCAAGAACTACTTCTACCCGGACCTGCCCAAGGGTTATCAGATCAGCCAGTACGATGAACCGCTGGCGCGCGGCGGGTACCTTGACCTGCCCCTTCCCGGGGGGGAAACGCGACGGGTGAGCATCGCCAAGCTCCACATCGAGGAGGACGCGGGAAAGACGGTTCACCAGAACGGGCGGCGCCTGATTGACTTCAACCGCTGCGGCGTCCCGCTCGTCGAGATGGTCACCGACCCCGACCTCCGTTCGGCCGACGAGGCGGCCCAATATCTGATCCGCTTGCGCCAGTTGCTGCGCTGGCTGGGGGTGTCCGAGGCCGACATGGAGAAGGCCCACCTGCGCTGCGATGCCAACGTCTCGATCCGCCCGGAAGGAGCTATTGTCCTCAACCCCAAGACCGAGATCAAGAATGTCAACTCGATCGAGGCTGTACGAACCGCCATCCAGACTGAGATCGAACGCCAGATTCGGCAGGTCGACGCGGGGGGCACGATCGAAGCTTGGACGCTGGAATGGGATGAGGACAGCGGGACGCTGCGGAAGATGCGCTCCAAGGAGACCGAGGCCGACTACCGCTACTTCCGGGAGCCTGACCTCCTCCCCATCCACCTCGATGACGCCTGGCGGACGTCAATCTTGAGTTCCCTGCCCGAACTGCCGCTAGAGAGGAAATCGCGGTTTATCGAGCAGTACGGGCTTCCGGCCTACGACGCCGAGATCCTGACCGAAGAGCGGAGCCTGTCGGAGTACTTCGAGGCGGCCACCGCCGCTTACGGGGGTGAGGCAAAGACCGTCTCCAATTGGCTGATGAATGATGTGCTCCGCATGATCCGCGAGCGCGGCCTGACGGCCGGCAGGCTCCGTCTCCGGCCCGAGCATCTGGCGGAGATCATCCGCCAGGTCGAGGACAAGAGGATCACGACCAGCACCGGCAAGGAGCTCCTCGATAAAGTTGAGGCCAGTGGGAAGAAGCCGTCCGACATCGTCGCCGCCGAGGGCCTAGGCGTGGTCGCCGATGAGAATGCCCTCCGGGACCTGGCGGCCGCGGTCCTGGCAGAAAGCCCGGACCAGGTTGCCGCTTACAGGAGCGGCAAGGCGACGCTGATCGGCTGGTTCGTCGGCCAGGTGATGCGCCGGACGGGCGGCAAAGCCGACCCGCAGCGCACCCGCGCGATCTTGGAGCAGTTGTTGAAGTAGTAGTCCGGGCACCCTCGCTGCCCTCGGATGGCCGACTCGGCGTCTGGCAAGGTCTCGGCTTGTGGGATTAGGAATCGGGCGCATGGCTCTACCAGTTTGCCACGCGAGATGGTGGAAGACTTCGCACGCCCGCATGGAGGCTGGGGTTCCGCGATGAGCGAACAGAAGAAGCTGCGTGTGAGCTTGCTGGGGACCGGCTTGATGGGTTCGGCGATCGTCGGCCGGCTGCTGGCCGCCGGCTACCCCGTCACAGTGTACAACCGGACGCGAGCCAAGGCGGAGCGCCTGGCTAAGGCGGGAGCGTCCGTGGCCGACCAGCCCGCCGATGCCTTCCGTTCGTCCGAGTGCGTGCTGCTAATGCTGGCCGACGCTCCCGCGATCCGGAGTGTGCTTTCGGATCCCGAAGTGCAACGCGAGATGCAAGGCAGGACGATCATCCAGATGGGGACCATCTCCTCGACGGAGAGCCTTGAGTTCCAGCGCGAGGTCGATGGCCTCGGTGGCGAATACATGGAGGCTCCGATCCTGGGAGGGCCGGTAGATATCCCCAAGGGAAACATCTTCATCCTGGTGGGCGCATCGCCGACGCAATACGAGCGCTGGCTGGGGCTGCTGCGCGCCATTGCCCCCGAATGCTGGCACATCGGCCCGGTCGGGCAGGGGGCTCAGCTGAAGCTGGCGATGAACCAGATGATCGCCTCCATGACCACCACCTTCGCTCTCGGCCTGGCGTTCGTCCGGCGCGCTGGGGTCCCCCCTGAGACTTTCATGGAGCTGCTGCGCAAGAGCGCGCTGTACGCCACGACCTTCGAGAAGAAGTACACCCGCATGCTCGGCCACGACTACCGCGACGTCCAGTTCACGGTCCGGATGATGTACAAGGACGTGAACCTATTCCTCGAGGAGGCGCGCAAGCTGGGTCTCGAGAACAGCTCCCTGGAGGGCACACGGAGGCTGATCGAGATTGCGATGGACCAGGGCTTAGGTCCAGCCGACTACTCGAGCCTTTACGCCGCAGTCGATCCACAGCGGGTCGGAGAGTAGGGCGCGAGGGGCGGGCCCACAGGACGTTCGAAGGCGTCGGGCAGCTCATCCAAGACTGACGAGCACCCTTTCGACGATGATTCGAATTCGCGCTGCGCGAAGGGACGACCAGCCCGCGATCCGGCGCCTGGTCCGCGGCGCCCATCTCAACCCTCTCTCACTCGACAGGCGGCGGTTCCGGCTGGCTGTGGACGACGGAGGCCAGATCATCGCGTGTGGACAGGTGCGGCGGCATAGGGATGGTTTGGGTGAGCTGGCCTCGATCGTCGTTGCGGAGGCCTGGAGAGGACAAGGCGTGGCGCGGGTGGTGATCGAGCACCTGATGGCCGAGGCCGGCCCTCCGCTCTGGCTCACTTGCCGCTCGGGGCTAATCAACTTCTACGCGAGGTTCGGGTTCCGGGAAGTCGATCCGGCCGATCCGCTGCCTGCCTACTTCCGCTGCGTGCGCCGCGTCGCGGAGGCTCTACGCTCCTTATCCCGGCACGGGGAGAGGCTCGCGGTGATGCGCTGGTTGGCATAGCCTCGAAGGCTGCCGGGCAGGGACTGCGGCTCTTCCACCACGCTGCTAGGGCAGTGACAACGATTCTACGGCCCCATTGGCGGACATCACCCAGACCGACTCTCCAGGGACGTTCCAGGCGATCAACGTTGCGGCCTCCCCGAACATCGCCGCGTCAGTCAAGGTGTTCGTTACCCGATCGAGGCGGTAGAGGACCAGGGGCGAGGGGCCACCCATCTCGTCATGCGAGACGGCCGGCAGAGCGACCAGGTGCTCGCCGTCAGGATGCCACAAGAAGCGAGGAATCGTCAACGTGTACCACCAGTTTGAAGCGTAAGCAGGATCGATCGCCAGGTCGACTTCGCCGCCGCCGTCGGATCGGGCCAATACCAGCCGGGACGTTTCAGGACCTGACCACAGGGGTAGAAGCACGGTTTCGCCGTCTGGCGACCAGAAGGGCTGGTCATCGATGCTGCCCGTCCCGGACTTGTCGGCACTGGAAACGCGAATCGCCATCCCGTCGGACGCAGGGACAACGTATAGGCCGAGAGAGGCGGGATTGAGGTAGCCGGACTCGCGAGTGAAGGCGACCCGGCCGCCGTCGGGCGAGATGCTCCAGGTGAAGCTCACATCCAAGGCCAGGAGGCGGTCAGCGCCATCGGCGCTGCGCCAGTGCAGTTCGTACGTTGTGTCGGTCGCCAGGATGTAGGCGAAGTCCTTGCCGTTGGGCGCCCACTGGGCCTCCACGACGCCGTCGTCGAAGAGCCGGGACACAGATCCCGTGCTGACGTCCAGGATGGCGAGGTCGCTGACCGAGAGGTTACCGGGACCCGCGCCGTGGTCGGCGAAGGCGCTGGCGTAAAGGATCCGATCGGTTGCCGGGGCGTAGTCGTAGTACTGGCCGATGGAAACGGGCAGGTCCGTCAGGTAGGCTGTCGCTTCAGCCATGGACCAGATCTGCCGGCCACTGCCCATGTACGCCATCCACCTCAACCGTGCGGGAGCAAGGGCAGGTGTCGGTGTAGGCAGAACCATCGTTGACGTCGGCGTTGGGACGGCGGCTAGCGTTCCCGCGACCTGCGTGGCGACAACGTCTGCCGTGGGCGTTGCCGGTCGAGCCTCGGGTGCGCAAGCCAGCGTTGCCAGGACGACCGCGACCGGCGCAAGAAGGACGGCCATTCGTTTCACAAGACGCCTCCCTGAGAGGCTCCATTATAGGCTCGCGGGGGCTGAGCCCAGGCGGGAGGTCCTTTCTTGCGTCGGGGGATACCTGGTCAGGTCCGGGCAGGGTTTGTGAGATCGGGGGTGAGGCGCAATACGGCTAGCCTGAGGCTAGACGCGGCATCGGGGGGACCCGACCCTCAGCGCGGAAGCAGGTGACCGACCTCCCTTCCGCCTTGCCCCATCTGATGGCGGGGCGAAGAAGAGGCACGGCGGACTCTAGTTTCCGCCGCGCCTTTGATAGACTGCCTCTTCCCGGGGCGCCGAAAGGGTTCGCTACTTCGAGTAGTCGTAGAATCCTCTGCCTGCCTTCCTGCCCAAGTAGCCGGCGTCGACCATCTTGCGAAGGAGCGGGCACGGCCGGTACTTGTCCTCGCCCAGGTCGCGGTGCAGGACTTCCATGACGGACAGGAGAACGTCCAACCCAACCAGGTCAGCCAAGGTCAGCGGGCCCATGGGGTGGTTCATGCCCAGCCGCATGACGGTGTCGATGGCCTCGGGCGTGCCGATACCCTCCTGCAGCGTGTAGATCGCCTCGTTGATCATTGGGCAGAGGATGCGATTGGAGATGAACCCCGGCGAGTCCTTGGCCTCGACCGGTTCTTTGCCCATGCGCCGGCCGACCTCGAAGGCGACGGCTGTGGTCTCGTCAGATGTTGCCAGGCCGCGGATGACCTCCAGCAGTCTCATCAACGGGACGGGGTTGAAGAAGTGCATCCCGATCACCTGCGCCGGGCGTTTGGTCGCGGCGGCGATCTTGGTGAGCGAGATTGACGAGGTGTTGGAGGCGAGGATGACCCCCGGAGGCGCCAGGTGGTCGAGGTCGGCGAACAGCTTGAGCTTGAGTTCAGGATTCTCGGTGGCAGCCTCGATGACCAGGTCTGCCTGCCGCACCGGCTCGAGCTCAAGCGGCGTGCTGATCTTGAGGGCGGCCTCCTTCTGCTCCTCCGTGATCGTCCCCTTCTCGGCCAGCTTGATCACCGACTTGGCGATCGTCGCCTTGCCGCGCTCGAGGGCCCCGGGGATGACGTCCGTCATCGTGACTTGATAGCCGGAGACGGCGGCCGTCTGGGCGATGCCGTTGCCCATGGTGCCTGCCCCGACCACGACGATGTGTTTGATGTCCATCTTGTGCGTCTCCTTGCGATTCCAGGTGAGGGTGGAGGCGATGCGCCCTCACATCATCTCGATCGCCATGGCCACGGCCTCCCCGCCTCCCAGGCAGAGACAGGCCACGCCGCGCTGCAGCCGGCGGTCCTTGAGGGCGTAGATCAGGGTCGTCAGCACACGCGCCCCTGAGGCGCCGATGGGATGGCCGAGCGCAACCCCGCCGCCGTTCACGTTGACCTTCTTCCAGTCCCATCCCTGGTCTGCCAGCGCATATCCGTCGGCCAGGACCTGCGCCGCGAAGGCCTCGTTGAGTTCGATCAGATCGACATCCGCCAGCGACCATCCAACGCGTTCCAGCAGCCGGCAAATGGCGCGGGCTGGGGCGATGAAAAGCTCCTTGGGAGGCACGGCGGCCTGGGCGTAGCCCACCACCCCGGCCAGTGGAGGCCGGCCGAGGGCTTCCGCCTTGGCCCGGCTTGCCAGGACGACGGCGGCGGCTCCGTCGTTCAGCCCCGAGGAATTGCCCGCCGTCACCTTGCCGTCCGGCTTGAAGGAAGGCTTGAGACTGGCCAGCGCCTCATAGGCGGTGTCCCGTCGGGGAGTCTCGTCCTGGTCCACCACCGTCGCCTTTCTCTTCTTACCCGGGATCTCGACCGGGGTGATCTCGGCCCTGAACCTGCCCCCGTCCATGGCGGCAATCGCCTTCGCGTGGCTCTCGAGCGACCACCGGTCCATGGCCTCCCGGGTGACGGCGTACTCCTCGGCGATCCACTCGGCGGCCATGCCCATCAACCAGTCTTCAAAGGGGTCCCACAGGCCATCGTGAATCAAGGCGTCGGTGAGTTGCTTGTGCCCGTAGCGCAGACCAGATCGAGCGTCGACCAGGTAGGGGGCGTTGCTCATGCTCTCCATGCCGCCGGCCACGATCAGGCTGGCGTCGCCGGCCCGGATGGCCTGTGCTCCAAACATGGCGGACTTCAAGCCGGAGCCACAGACCTTGTTGACCGTTGTCGCGCCCACGGACGGCGGGAGGCCGGCGAAGATTGACGCCTGGCGGGCTGGCGCCTGGCCGAGCCCGGCGGAGACGACGTTACCCATGATCACCTCGTCGATCTCCTCCAGGTCCGTCAGGCCGGCGCGCTCGACGGCAGCCCGGATGACGGCTGCCCCCAGACGGGGCGCCGAGAGAGGGCCGAGCGCCCCCAGCAGCCTCCCCATCGGAGTCCGGGCGGCGCTCAGGATGACCGGCTCTAGCGGAACTCGCTCCATGCTCATGGTTGCCTCGCTGTTGGATGAGAATGCGAAGAGGCCGGAGACCGCTGGCCCCTTAACGGTCTGCCTCGAGGTTACGCCAACCTTCCAGAAGGCGTTCATATGCCGCTTCTAGGGAGGTCGGGATGACGCGCGTTTCGGCCGTGGTGGTCATGAAATTGGTGTCACCTCTCCATCGAGGTACCACGTGCACGTGAACATGGTCAACCACACCTGCTCCGGCAGCTTCGCCGATGTTGACACCGATGTTGAAGGCTTGGGCACCGTAGACACGGCGCAGGAGGGTCAGAGAGGTGGCAGTGAGGGCCATGAGCTCGGTCAGGGTCGGGGGGTCGAGCAATTCGAGCGAGGCCTTGTGGGCGAAGGGTGCGATCATGAGGTGGCCGCTCGTGTAGGGGAAACGGTTAAGGATGACGAATGCGAGCTGGCCCCTGTGCAGGATCAGGTTCGCCGGGCCGTCTGTCTGAGCCAGCTGCCTGCAGAACAGGCAGCCCGGCTCCTTGCCGTGTTCCTCGACGTAGGCCATTCGCCACGGGGACCAGAGGTGCTTCATGACGCGGGCCCCCATTCTAGCAGAGAACGAGCGCAAGCGGAACGGCCTGCTTTCGCCCGGGACACAGGATGAAGATGGGCAAACAAGGAAGGGGGTAATGTGGGTTGGCGGTGATCAGTGGCACGCGAACGGCATCCTTGGGTACAATCATCATCGGTTGACCGTTGCCGGCCCCAGCGCTGGCCTTCCCATTGATGGGCGCGGCAGCCGGCCATGCTTGCATCCGGTGCTTGGTTCGACCCATGAGGGGGCGGCTGACGTCGCCCCGCCGGGCCTGGATCCATGGGGCGGGTTGACAGCGGAGGCCAATAGGCTACACTGGACTGGCGGGAGAACCTGCCCGAAGGAGTCGGACGATGTTTGACAAGTTCAGAAGCGCGCCGGAAGAGCCCGAAACGTTCGAGGATGCGGCCGAGTCCGCAGACGTCGCCGAGCCGCGCGAGCCGGAAAGCCGGATGTTCGGGCTGACCTCAAAGCAGCGGCTCGTAGTTTCGATCCTGCTCTTTCTCGCGGTAATCGTCGTGGGGGTTGCCTGCCTGGTCGTCACTCAGCGGATCTACTACTAACGGGCTGCTGCAAGAGGCCCCCGCAAGGAGAGAGGCAGGCGTACGTGGGGGTGTGGGCTTCGCCGACGCCCCCACGTACGCCTTCTCATCTCCCTACAGCGTTGGCACTCAAAGCAGCCTCCTCGCCACGGCCGGTTAGGAGGCCGATGGCGGGGGAGCGCATTTGAGACAGACACGAAGACGCTCCCGTGACCGCGGGAGCGTCTTCGTCTCGTCTGATGGGGAGAGACTCAAGGTACGAGGCTCAGATGCGCCTCTGCGGCGCGCTCAACATCGGAGACGCTCCAAAGCATCGGGGCATACTCTATGTTGCGCCAATGGTCGATCATGTCGGCGTAGTGCCGGTTGAACGGGTGGCCGGATTGGCCGGTCGTGTGCATGGAGACCGAGCGGGTGAAGTCTCCCAGGTCGATGACCTGCCGATACGATGGCACGACCGAGACGCCGTACGGCTCATCCGGATCGTAAGCGGTGTTGTTGATCGTCCCGATCGCGCCATCCACCTCCACTGGGCCCCGGTTGAAGATGGCCTCGATGAGGCCGATGCCGCTCTGACCGAGGCTCTGGCTCTCGAACGTGGCTGTGTGCAGTTCACCCCAGCGCCAGCGGGACATGTTGCCCCCGAGGGTGTCGCTCAACTCATCGATCGCATCCTGGAGGGCGAGCAGGATGATGGCATCCCGCCCTTCGACTTCGGGCGTGGTGATGTCATCGAACCATGGCGAGGCGGGGCTTGGCAAGATGTTCTCCAGGGCCGTCATCAGGACGCTTTGGCTACGCTCCAGCAAGCGCTGACCCAACTCGTCGCGGAAGGTCCGGTCCACAAGGTGCAGGCTGAAAGACTCGAAGAGGGCGGCCCCGGCGCTCCCTCGATCGGCGACTCCGTTCCAGCTTCGGAGCAGGGTGATGCCGTCGTTCAGGCGCGCCTCACTCGCTGTCAGGCCCGTCACGTAGGGCAGGATGTCCTGGGCCCAGAGCGGCGTGTCGTCCCCCTGAATAGCCTCGATGTCACCGATGGAAAGGGTGGCGTCGGCTTCGATCAGGGCTACGATGCGCCGTGCCCGGTATCCCGGGTCCCAATCCATGGAGATGAAATACGGGAAATCCGCACCGACCACAGCGTTGTTGGCGGTGACGATGTAGCCTTCTTCGGGATTGAACGCCCGCGGCATGAAGTCGTAGGGGATCGTGTCGATCCATTCATACTCCCCTGTCCATCCGGGGACCGGACTCGAGCCGTCGCCCTGGGCTCGAATCGGAACTCGGCCAGTGCCCTGGTAGCCGATGTTGCCCTCGGTGTCGGCGTAGACGAAGTTCTGGCCGGGGACGTCCCAGTAGCGCAAGGCTTCGTGGAACTCGTCCCAGCTTGTGGCCTGGTCGAGGAGCAAGACGCTCCTCATGATCGAGCCCGGCTGGAGGGCGGTCCAGGAGAGGGCCAGCGGCTGCCAGCCGTAGGACCACTCCTCCTCGGGGCCGCCCATGACGTCGTTGATGATCGGCCCATGGCGGGTGAGGCGGGCAAACATGACCACGGGGTCTTCCTCCCCCGCGACCCGGATCTCCTCCCGGACCAACTCCATATCCAGCCATTCGCCCTGGAACTCGTACTGGTTCGGGTTGTCCGGGTTGAGGCGTTCGACAAACAGGTCCTGCACGTCGGGGCCGAGGTTGGTGACGCCCCAGGCAATGTGCTGATTGTGCCCGATGATGACGCCGGGTGCTCCGGGGAAGGAGGCTCCGACCGCCTCAATCGGGCATTCGGGTCCGACGGGGTCACAGTGCAGCCCGATCTCATACCAGACGGAGGGCATCTGGATTCCCAGATGGGGGTCGTTGGCCAGAAGAGGGGCCCCGGATTCCGTGCGGCTGCCGGCGATCGCCCAGTTGTTGCTGCCCAGTTCGTCCCCGATGCCGAACAGGCGGCCGGCGCCGAAGGCAGCGTCTGGCACGGCCTCCAGGGTGGCGCCACCAAGGCCCTGGGCGACGATGACCGGGTAGGAGGCGGGATACGGCGGCACCAGGATGCTTACCGCCGCCGGACCGCGGAAGGCGGCGATCTGCGCCCGGAGCAGTTCATCCGTCATGTTGCCGCTCAAGTCCCAGGCCATCACCTTCCCCCAGGTAATCGTGTTCAGCACGGTCCAAGGCTCGGGGGTGTAGCGAACGCCGGTCAAGCCGAGCAAGGTGAACTCGAGCCCGAGAGCGCCGGGGCCCCTGGTGGAGATGTAGGCGTTCACGCCCTCAGCATAGGCTTCGAGCGCCGCCCGGGTCGCATCATCCAGTTGCTCCAGCTCCTGGGCTGCTGTGCGGTGCCAGCCCAGCGTGCGGATGAAGCGATCCGAGTCCAGGGCCGTGGGGCCCAGCACCTCCGCCAACCGTCCCGAGCCTATGCGGCGGGAGAACTCCATCTGCCAGAAGCGATCCTGGGCATGGACGAAGCCCTGGGCCATCAGCAGGTCGTGCAAGGTGCTGGCGTAGATGTGAGGCACGCCCAGGGAGTCACGGTAGACCTCGACCTGGGCTTGAAGACCGGGGAGGCGGAGCGTGCCGTCGGTCTGGGGGAATGGTCTGCGTACGACGTAGATCCCGGCAGCGCTAACCGCGAGAGCGAGCAGGAACACAATCAGGATCAGAACGGGCAGGAATCGCCTGCGTCGGCGCGGCATGGTCTCCTCCTTCAGAAGCGATGCGAGCGTTAGCTTTGTAGCATCGAAGCCGGCGCAAGTCAACCAAGCGTATAGGCGGCGGGAACGGGAGACGGGCAGGGGAACCGCGGCTGCTCAATCCCCTGGCGCACACCGGCCGCGCCCGCTCCACCCCCCATCCGGAGCACAGGCACCCTGAGCCCAGTCTGGCGGTATGCGAGCCCTTTACCACGTCCCCCGGTTGGCGCGAGCAAGAGCGGGGCGTCTGACGCGTCCCGGTGGATGCCGCCGACCGACGGCGCGGGGGCCGGCACTGTCGATGTGCCTGCCCTTGACATAATGGGGTCGCTTCGGGCGTCCGTCCCCCACTTCCAGGGTCTTTGGCGGCCCGGGGGCCGCATTTGCGACCAATGGGGGATGGCCGCGGTTTGGGTTGCAGGAGGGCGCGAGGTATAATTCCCGTGTTCACGAGCCCTTGCTCGCCGCTAGAGATCCCTAATCTGAGAGAAGCCTGAAGGCATGGACATCGGAACGGTTCGCCAGGTCGACATCGACGATCAAATGCGGGGTGCGTACCTCGACTACGCCATGAGCGTGATCGTCTCCCGCGCCCTGCCTGACGCTCGTGACGGCCTCAAACCCGTCCATCGCCGGATCCTCTACGCCATGCACGACATGGGCATCCGGGCGACGACCCCCTATCGCAAGTCGGCGCGCATCGTCGGCGAGGTGCTGGGCAAGTACCATCCACACGGGGACGTGGCTGTCTATGAGGCGATGGCGCGCATGGCGCAGGACTTCTCGATGCGCTACCTGCTGATCGACGGCCAAGGCAACTTCGGTTCCGTCGATGGCGATGCCCCGGCCGCCATGCGGTACACCGAGGCCCGACTCGGCGCGATGGCCGAGGAGTTGCTGGCCGACATCGAGAAGGAAACGGTCGACTTCACCGACAACTTCGACGGGTCACTCAAGGAACCCCTCGTCGTGCCCGCCAGGCTGCCCAACCTGCTGCTCAATGGCACGGCCGGAATTGCAGTCGGGATGGCCACGAACATCCCGCCTCACAACCTGAACGAGCTGGCCGACGCCATCCGCTACATGGTCGACAACTACGGCCGCGTCGAAGAGATCTCGGTGGACGACTTGATGCGGTTCGTGCCGGGCCCCGATTTCCCAACAGGCGGGGTGATCGTGGGGGTGGACGGGGTCAAGCAAGCCTACAGCACAGGCAAGGGCAGGCTGGTCCTCCGGGCGCAGGCGCACATCGAGGAGATCAGTGGTTCACGTCACCGGATCGTGATCACTGAGATCCCCTACCAGGTGAACAAGTCGGGGCTGATCGAACGGATCGCCGAGCTTGCCCGCGGGGGACGGCTGGACGACGTCTCGGACCTGCGGGATGAGTCCGACCGTCGGGGGCTGAGCATTGTCGTCGAGCTCAAGCGAGGGGCCCAGCCGAAGAAGGTCCTCAACCAGCTCTTCAAGTACACCATGCTCCAAACGACGTTTGGAGTCCAGCTCCTGGCACTGGTCGACGGAGAGCCTCGACTGCTCTCGCTCAAGCGGGCGCTCCAACTCTACATCGAGCACCGGCGTGCGGTCATCACTCGGCGCTCCAAGTTTGAGCTGGACAAGGCGAGGGCCCGCTGCCATGTGCTGGAAGGCCTCCTGATCGCGCTGGCTAATCTTGATGACGTCATCTCCACGATCCGCAAGTCGCGCGATGCCGACATGGCCAAGGAGCGGCTGATGAGCCGCTTCAAGCTGAGTGATGTCCAGGCCCAGGCCATTCTTGACATGCAGCTGCGGCGCCTGGCAGCCCTGGAACGGCACAAGATCGAGGAGGAGCACAAAGAGGTCACGGCCCGGATCGCCTACCTGGAAGACCTGCTGGCGGATGTCCAGAAGATCCTTGGGCTGATCAAGGAGGACCTGACTGATCTGGTCAAGAGGTATGGCGACCCGAGGCGGACGCGCATGGCCCCCGATGCCAGCGAATCCTTCCGCGAAGAAGATCTGGTGGCCGACGAGGCCGTCCTCGTCAGCATCACCGAGCGCGGTTACGTCAAGCGCGTCGCGGCCAAGACCTACAAGCGGCAGGGGCGAGGCGGCCGAGGCGTCACGGGGCACTCGATGCGCGGCGAGGACGAGGTCATGATGCTCTTCCCCGCCCGCTCTTTGGACACCATCCTCTTCTTCTCGGACCGGGGCAAGGTCTACTCCGAGAAGGCCTATCAGATCCCGGACGCCGACCGGACGGCTCGTGGCATCCCCATGGTGAACATCCTGGCGCTCGAAGCAGGCGAGACCATCACCGCCACGCTGGCCGTGCCCGACTTCGAGGCCGCCCACTACTGCACGATGGCGACCCGCAACGGCAAGGTCAAGCGGGTGGCTCTATCTGAGTTTGCCGCCGTCCGGCCGTCGGGGCTGATTGCCATCGGCTTGGAGAAGGGGGACGTGCTGGGCTGGGTCCAGTTGACCAGTGGCGAGGACGAGATCATCTTTGTGACAAGGAGCGGGCAGGCTCTTCGCTACGCTGAGAAGCACGTCCGCCCGATGGGTCGGCCGGCAGCCGGCGTGCGCGCCATCAGCCTGCGCGAAGGCGATCAGGTTGCCGGGATGGAGGTTGTCGATCCACAGGGCGATCTGCTGGTCGTGACGGCGATGGGGTATGGCAAGCGCACACCGCTGAAAGAGTATCCGGTCAAAGGACGGGGCACAGGCGGGGTCTTGACGCTGAGCAAGGAGAAGATCAAGACGACGGGGCCGGTGGCCTCGGCCATGGTCGTGCACGATGACGACGATCTGACGATCATCTCCACCGGCGGAATCGTCCTGCGGACGAAGATGAAGCAGGTCAAGCGTGCCGGCCGGGCTACGATGGGCGTTCGCGTGATCGGCTTGAGAGAGGGAGAGACAGTCGCGGCTGTTGCCCGCATGGCGGCCAAGGATCTGGCCCAGGCCGGCGCGCCAGAGGAAGACTGACTGCAGATTGGCTGGAAGGGGTAGGCCCGGACGCCTCCCGCGTGCTTCGAGCTCGCGGGAGGCTGCGCTTAACCAAGACGAACCTCGCCGTCCTGCCAGCGAACTCTCGAGGCAGGCGCCCTCTCCCCGATCAGGCGTTCGGCCATGCCGGCCAAACGAGAAGGATCCCCGGAAGTCAGGAGGGTGACCTGGCCCGTGAGCTCTTCGGGGGCGAGGGCCCCGTGCTCCGCCAGCTTGCGCTGTGTCTGACGGGCGATGGCCGGTGAGGGGTCGATGACGCGCACCTCCGGCCCGGCGATCCCGGCGATCAGTGGGATGACAAAGGGAAAGTGCGTGCAAGCCAAGACGAGGGTGTCGGCCCCCTCCTTGAGCAGCGGGCGGATGCCCTTCTCCAGGATGGATCGCGTCCGCGGCCCATCCAGATCACCTGCCTCGATCCGCTCGACGAGCCCGGGCAGCGTCTGCTCCAGGACGCACACGCCATTGGCAAAGCGCTCGACGACCGACGCGAAGAGCTCTCCCTGAAAGGTGGCCGGGGTGGCCAGCACGCCGACGACCCTCGTCTGCGTCGTCTCGGCCGCCGGCTTGACGGCCGGTTCCATGCCAACGAAAGGGCACTCCGGGAAGGCGTTGCGCAGATGGCGTAGGGCGGCAGCCGAGGCGGTGTTGCAGGCGACCACGACCAGCTTCGCCCCCTGGCTGAGGAGGAAGCGAGCGATCCCTTCGGTGAAGGCGCGCACTTCCCCGAGCGGCCTCGAGCCGTAGGGGACATGGGCCTGGTCGGCGAAGAAGAGCACGCTTTCCGCTGGGAGCAGGCGCCGGATCTCCCGCAAGATCGAGAGACCCCCAACGCCCGAGTCAAGCACGCCGATGGGCTGGCTGTTCACGTCTGCAAGGGTACTGCCGGCAGGCAGCCCGGGTCAAGCCGCAGAAGAGGGCAAGCATCTCGGGGCGGTCGATCAGGCGCTCGGGGTGCCACTGGACCGCCAACCCGAACGGATGGCCGGTGAGCTCGATGGCCTCGATGACGCCATCTGGCGCGCGGGCCGCCAGCCGCACATCGGGCGCGAGGTCCTTGACTGCTTGATGGTGAGAGCTGTTGGCGTCGAGGCGCGCACTGCCGACGAGCGCGCCCAGGCGTGTGCCAGGCTCGATGAGGACCGGGTGATCGACCTGACCGGGGGGCGTCTTCGGCTGATCATGGTCCAGGGCGTTTGGGCACTCGCCATGGATGTCCTGGTAGAGCGTGCCCCCAAGAGCGACATTGATCACCTGGAGACCGCGGCAGATGCCCAGCAGGGGCTTGCCCTCCCGTGCTGCCCATCTTGCCAGGAGGATCTCTTGATGATCGCGGGCGGGATCAACGCCTCGGAGTTCGGATGTCGGCCGCGCGCCGTAGCTCTGCGCGTCGACATCACCGCCGCCGGCAAGCAGGAGGCCGTCGAGAGAGTCGAAGAGGCGGCGCAGAAGACGTTCCTCGAAGCCGTAGGGGAGAAGGACAGGTGCACCGCCGCCGGCCGCCACAGCCTGCGCGTAGGCCGCCAGGCAGGCGTAGCTATCGCCTCCGGCATCGGTACGCGAGGTGGTGATGCCAATCACAGGGACAGTCATCTTCCTCTTGACGAGGGAATGCGCCGGCCGGAGGGCCTGACGGCAGGAGCCGATGCTAGACCTCGCGCTTCTCCTTCAGCCGAGCGCGCTTGCCGGTCCGCTCGCGGAGGTAATAGAGCTGGGCTCGGCGCACGTGGGAGCGATGCTGGAGCTCGATCTTCTCCAGGCGTGGGGAGCTAAGCAGGAAGGTGCGCTCGACGCCGATACCGTGCGAGGCGGTGCGGCGAACGGTGAAGTTCGCGTTGGCGCCACCACGGCGCATGCGGATGATGGTTCCCCGGAATTCCTGGACGCGCTCTCGCCCACCCTCGGTGATACGGACATGGACGCTGACGGCGTCTCCCGGATGCAGGTCGGGGAGGGCTGCCTTCTCTGGCGCCTGAACGGCCTTCTCTGCTTCGGACATAGTACCCACCTGGACTTGTTTCTTCAGATAACCGGCCGCCCATGCGCCTCGGGCGGCCCGAACGCGGAGTATACCACGGCGTCGAGTGGCCCGTCCAGGGCTGCATGTGAATTGAGTCCATGCGAGCTAGGCGGAGGCTTTACGGCGCTTA
>CAYQUY010000024.1:12958-16666 GCA_964420755.1 uncultured Anaerolineaceae bacterium | reverse complement strand
CCAAGAGGTCATCGTGCCCCGCTACCCTCAGCTGATGGGCGCCTACGGCGCGGCCCTCATTGCGCTGGGCATCGGCGACGCCAGTCTCACAAGCGGCTGACCCCGGCCTCATCCGTACTGCCTCTGGGCATCGGCCGCCCCCTGCTCAAACGACCGCCGATTCGCCGCCGGGATTAGGCAGCTTTCAATCCACCATGCCTAGCGGGCACGCCCGGTCGCCTCGCGGGGCGTATTGGCGGCGAACCCTCTACCCGCTCGCTCCCCCGGTCTCTTTCCTCTTCGCAAGCTCGCCCTCCCTGAGCGCTCGGCGAAGAATCTTCCCGACCAGCGTCTTGGGCAGCTCCTTGCGGAACTCGACGGACTTGGGCACCTTGTAGGGCGCCAGGTTCTGCTTGCAGTAGGCAATGATCTCCTCCGCCGTAGCAGTCTCCCCTTCTTTCAGCACGACGAAGACCTTGACCTCTTCGCCCTTGTCCGGCACCGGAAGGCCGAAAGCTGAGGCCTCCAAGACCTTGGGGTGACCGTAAAGCACATCCTCGATCTCGCGCGGGTAGACGTTGTAACCCCCCGCCCCCAGAATCATGTCCTTCTTGCGCTCGACGATCCGGAAGTATCCGTCGGCGTCCATGGTTGCCAGATCACCCGTGTACAACCAGGGATCACCCCCCTGGGGATCCCGACGAAGCGTGCTGGCGGTTTCCTCAGGCTTGTTCCAGTAGCCCTTCATCACCTGCGGACCTCGGATGCAGAGCTCGCCCACTTCTCCCACGCCCAGCACCTGCTGGCCGGTGTCGGCATCCACGATTCGGGCCTCGGTGTCGGGATAGGGGATGCCGATCGTGCCAATCCGGTTCTCGCCGTAGGCTGGGTTGGCGTGGGTGACGGGGGAGGATTCGCTGAGACCGTACCCTTCGACGAGCCGGGCGCCTGTCAACTCTTGGAAACGCTCTTGGACATCGACGGGCAGCGGGGCCGCCCCGCTGATGCAGACCTTGAGAGATCGCAGGTTGTACTTGGCCACCTGTGGATGGTTGTTGATGGCGGCGTACATCGCCGGCACCCCAGGGTAGAAGCTCGGCCGCTGCTTGTTGATGCTATTCAGGATATCGTTCAGGTCGCGGGGATCCGGGACCAGGATCGCCGTGCCGGCGACGAGAGCTCCCGGGTTCATGCAGCACGTCATGCCATAGGAATGGAAGAGCGGCAGGGCCGCCAGGGTCGAGTCCTGGGCTTCGACGGCGTTGACCCACACGGACACTTGATGGGCGTTCACCAGGATGTTCTTGTGCGTGAGCTCAGCCCCTTTGGACACTCCGGTCGTGCCTCCCGTGTACATCAGGACGGCTGTGTCGTCCCAGCTGATCTTCACGGGCTTTGGCTTGGCGGGTGCCTCCGCCAGTAGATCGGTGAACCGGTACGTGTTGGCCTCCCCGGAGATGTCCGCTTTGTGCCCTTTCTTCTTCTCCATCAGTACGGTGAAGAGGAGTTTGAGAAGAGGCGGGAAATACGTCTTGATCTGGGCGACCACAACATGGCGCAGATCGGTGGCGGTCCGAATCTGCTTGATGATCGGGTAGGTGGAGGAAAGCGTGACGATGACGCAGGCACCGGAGTCTTTGAGCTGGTACTGCATCTCGCGCGCCGTGTAGATCGGATTGCAGGGGACCACGATCCCGCCCGCCCGGAGTATGGCGTAGTAGCTGATCAGGAACTGCGGGCAGTTGGGCAGATGCACGGCCACGCGATCCCCCTTGCGAACGCCCAGCTCCTGGAGAGCGGCGGCGAACCGGTCAATGGCCTCGTTGTGCTCCTGGTAGGTGATTGCCCGGCCCTTGAAGATGATCGCCGGGTGGCCGGGAACCCGGCGAGCCGTCTCCTCCAGCGCCTCGGGCAGCGTCACCCGCGGGTAATCGAGATGCTGTGGCACATGTGGCTCGTAGAACTTGACCCAAGGTTGTTGCGTGGTCATGTCAGCCTCCGTGGTGACAGCTGGCCTGCTCCTCAGAGCACTGGACAGGCCGGCGGACCGGGCCAGAGCCGGACGACCGTTGCTGGCCACCGGGTGGCGGCCGGCCGGGAGAGCTCATTCAGGTACGCCCAGGATGTCATGGAGGGGTTCCGCTGAGAACGACGAAGACCGAAAGGCGAGAAGAGGCGAAACGCATAGGGCCCAGCGGCTCACGGCGCCTCAGCCGCCTGACCTCCACTAGGGCCTCAGAACGACGGTCGCTGGCCCAACTTGGGGCCGCAGCCTTTTCGGTTGTGTCCACCCTGCGCGGATCTCACGTGCCCGCCCCCCTCCTACGCCTCTTTCGATCCTCTACATGGACATCCTCGCGCGATTCTCCCTGGCTGAGAAGTCGGAAGCAAAGACATCGATGCCGGCCAGATTCCTATTCCCGGTAGAGCGCCTTGTAGCCAGCATTATCTCGGATGGAGACAAGGTCGGTGTCTTGCTTGGACCACTCCGTGAGCTCCGGATTGAGCCGCAGCGCCTCGGCGAGCTTAGCGATGGACTTCATCGTCTGACCCGCCAGCGCGTAGTGGCAGGCGAGGTTGTAGACCGTCACGCCCTGCCAGGCCGGGGAGTCATCCAGCTGGCTGACGAGGCGGGCGTACTCCTCCTGAAGGCGGGTAGCATAGTCGGTCTCGCCCCGTTGGATGTAGAGTTGGGCCAGATGGAATATCGGATGGGAGCTGTTCCCAGCGATGGCTCTCCACGCAGGCTGACCAGGCTGCCAAACCAGGCGGTCCGTGTCGAACAGGTCCTTCTCGGCCAAAGCCTGCACCTGTTCGAGGAGCGCCGAATGCGCCCGCTCGGAAACCTGGACCACTTCGCTCCAAGCCAGCGAATGGTAGTGCTGGAAGATGGCGGCATTCTCTTTGTCAATGTCCTCGAATCTTGGCGGGGTCTTGCCTTCTGCTGCGGCCTGTAGCCTCTCCGCCATCCTCTTCTTCCACTCGGCCACGTGCCCAATCGCCTCCTTGGGTGACCAGTTGTCTACGGCGCCAACGGTGGAACGTTCGGCGTCGGTCAGCTTGCCGACGTAGATCGTCTCCTCCTGATGGGCCTTTTCCAGTAACCCGATGAGCTTAGCCTTCAAGTCCATGCGAATCCTCCCCTTTCTCCCCAATCCCTCGTGTCCCAAGGATGGAGCGACTGCCCCATCCAAGCCCAACATGATCCGCCGGCCCAGTCGGAACTCTCCGGTCTGCGTCCTGGAGGAGCGACGGGCCACTCACCCCCGGGTGCCGCGCTCCCATACCTCAACCGGGCCATCGACGATCTCGAACAGCGGATGCGCGAGAGGCAGCCCTCCCCCGAGGTCCCCTGTGGCAAACCCGGGCGCCCTCGTCGCCAGCTTTCTCCTAAGGTGCTCCCATTCAAGGAGGAGCTGGCCGCGGGTAGCCCGGATTGTGGCACCGGCGCGCGAGGCTCCAATCTTCGACCCATCGAAATGATACCCGCGTCGCACCGCCTCCTGGTAAACGCCTTCGAGGTAGCTGGCTATCGCGGCCAGCGGGTCAAAACACGCACGGAATCTTACGAGTTGCGGGTGGTTTTGGTAGCCGGTCGTCCTGCCAGAGAGAATCGCCTGAGCCAGGAGCGCCTCCCGCCACAACGCCACCAATCCCCTACTGTCTAGATACTGCGGGTGGAGGGTCCAGAGTCTCATGCAGCCTGAGTGATCTTGAGGAGGACGTCGG
>CAYQUY010000024.1:0-12948 GCA_964420755.1 uncultured Anaerolineaceae bacterium | reverse complement strand
GGGGAACAGTCACCCAGCCGGCGCGGTGGCTACTCCCCGATGATCTTCACCAAGACTCGTTTGCGACGGCGGCCGTCGAACTCACCGTAGAATATCTGCTCCCACGGTCCGAAGTCGAGCCGGCCGTTCGTGACAGCCACGACCACCTCTCGGCCCATCACCTGCCGCTTCAGGTGGGCGTCCGCGTTGTCCTCCCCGGTGTCGTTGTGACGATACTGAGCGACCGGCTCATGCGGGGCCAGGCGTTCCAGCCAGTCCTCGTAGTCCTGGTGAAGGCCCGGCTCGTCGTCGTTGATGAAGACGGAAGCCGTGATGTGCATGGCGTTGACGAGCACAAGCCCTTCTCGGACGGCACTCTCCTCCAGGCACTTCTCAACCTGGGGAGTGATGTTGATGAAGGCACGCCGTCCTGGGACATTGAACCAGAGTTCTTTCCGATAGGTTCTCATCTGCGATACCCTATGCTGCCACCACGCAGATTGTAGCGCGAACCTGGCGGAGGGCCGGCCCGAGGTAGGGTCGCCCGGCCTCAGGGGCAGACCAGGGCGACTTGTCCCCGAGCGGGCTCCCGTGGCAGCTCCCAACTGAAACCGTGGTCTCTGCATGGTGCCCCCGATGGGCACCATCGACGGCACGAATCAAGACGCCCCGACATCGGGGCGTCCTGGCCTTGCTTGGCGTGTGACAGGCCTCCCTAGGCCTTCACGATGCATTCCACAGGGCATACCGAAACGCACTGAGGCGAGTCATGGTGCCCCACGCACTCGACGCACGTCTCGGGGTTGATGACATAGATGGTATCGCCCTCTGAGATCGATTGCGTGGGACACTCGGGCTCGCACGCTCCGCAAGAGATGCATTCGTCGGTGATCTTCATCGCCATGGGGTCCGTCTCTCCGTGTGTGAAATCGGGGTCTTGCCGCCCGATAGGCTACCACAGCGCCCAAAAGCGGGCAATGGACGAAACTAACCTATTTGGGGTCGGAACATCATATCGCTGGGGGCATGCGGCTGCAGCCCGCCGCTGGCCTTCAGGCGCCAAGCCGCGCTCGCCACCGCCGGACCCATGCGGCATCCATTCGCTCCAGGCGATCCTTCCGCAGGTTTTGCCTCATGACCCAGACTACGTCCTTGTCCTTGGAGGCGAACCACTTCTCGATCCGGGTCTTCCCCTCGTCGGGCAGCGCAGCCACCGCCACGCTCCAGCAGTAAGCAAGTCCCTTCCGTAGGGCTTTGAACTCCTCCGACTTCCGATCCTGACAGCGACTGATTCCGGCCGTCACGCGGTCGAGCAGGCCCAGGACCTGCCGGACCTGGCGCCGGTCTTTCAGCAGGCGAGGCTCACACAGGCCAGCGATCGCCGCCCGTTGCTCGAGCAGGGTTCCTTCCACCCATCCCGCCACCGCTCGGAGGAGCGCATCCATCTCCGCCTCTCCAAACCGCTGTAGAGCCATAGCAACCGCCTCGCGGATTCTCCAACGCGGGTCGTTGGACTGTCGGCGAAGCCGCTCGAGCGCTGACCGATCGCCCTCGGCCAAGAGCCGCCCCAGCCCCACCGTCCCGCAGAACGCGAGGAACTCCTGGGGGCAACCCACGGGCGCCTGCTCCGGATCCAGGGTCAGCCACCGCTCAAACTGCTCGCAGCTGCCCAGCTCGGCCGCGACCGCCGCCAGCTCGAGGTTGCCCCTCGGCCCCGGCAGGCCGGACTCGGCCAAGAGGAAGCCGTCCCACTCGGCCAGCCCGCTCAGAATCTCACGATAGACCTCACGCTTCGAGGGCATCAACACCTCCTCGGGATTTCAGTCCCTGCCTGACCACACCGCCTCTTTGCTATGGCTATGCGCAGCCCGGGATCGACGCGGACCACCCCTTACGCCCATCGGAAGACACCCCGGCCCACTGCAGCCATGGGGCCTGGAACCCAAGCGCCTCTTGCGGCAGCGACGCCAGGCCCCCTGGCTTCTCGGGACGCCTCACTGGCTTACAACCGGCCGGATGACAACCATCGCCAGCCTGCCTGCGTACGCCTCGAGCTCCGCCCGGCTTGGGTGAGGCGGCAGGCCTTGGCTCTCAAGGATCCGGCCGACGAGACGGGGATGGCGCCGGAGACGCAGCTCGAGGAAGTCGGCGATCCGGACGGGATCCGTCACGGCCTCGGCAGCACCGGCGAAGCGGCGCCCACCCACCTGGACCTGGACGCGCGGTTTAGCCAGGACGTTGCGGAACCAGTCCGCTCTCTGGCCGCGCGCGGATCCGACGCAGATCGCGCCGTCCACCTCCTCATACTGAAGCGGGGTCACCCTCGGCAGGCCGGTCTTCCGTCCAGTTGTGGTAAGGAGGAGGATGATGCGACCGATGATGTGCCCCCGCCCTGCCCGGTAGAGCCTAATCATCAGGCGGTTCGGCGGGCTGCGAAGGGGATTGTCGGACATGTTTCAGGCTCCTTCGGGTGTTGCGGTTGAAGGCCTGCAGACCGGTGAAAGGCATTGGCACAAGGAAAGGAACAGTCGAATGCCGCCAGTCTATCTGTCGTGGGATCAGCGTTCTCAGCGCGCTCTGAGAGGGCTGGCGCACTTGCCGCCATGAGCGGTTCGTGACGACGGGGCATTCATTCTGGTTGGCAGGCTCCATACTCCGCGCATACGTCGACAAACGCGCTATGGCCGTCCCGGCTCTCCAGCAGGTAGCTGGTGTCATCCAGCAGGCCCAGGTCAGCACCAAAGGAGTAGTTGAGGATCAGGCGAAGGGAGTTGACGGACGTAATGCCAGGGTAGAAGAGGTCGGCGGGAGCGCCGGGGACCAGATAGGCTTCCAGGTTGGGAAAGAGGAGATCCAATCGCTCCTCGTCTGACAGGGCGGCGTCCCCATAGATCTTCCCCCCGTGGTCCGACTGCAGGATGATGATGGGCGGCGTATCGCTCTCGGCTAGGATGCGATCGATTGCCTGCAAGACGAGAGTGTTCAAGTAGTTGACCTGATCCCGGTAGCGCCCGATGTTCTCTGGGTTTCCCGGGTGAGCATCGAGTAGGCTGTAGGGATCTGTGGCCTCCAACTCCTCGCCGTTTGGACCGAACACGAACGGGACGTGTGGAGACACGACATGGGCGTAGACAAAGTACTCACCGTCGGCAGCAGCAAAGTCTGCGAGGTGGCCTAGCGTGAACATCACCCTCTCGCGATGGGCCGTGAACAGCCTCTCCATGGCCGGCAGCGGGCGACCGATCAGGGTCGTCACCTCCCTACCTAGCGTCGTGTCCAGGAACAACAACTCGAAGCCGGTCCGCCACAGCCCAGCATCCTCGATCTCGGGGGAGGTCACGAAAAGGTCGGCATCTCGCACCTCGGTTCCGTCGTAGCCGCTGTCGAAGGCCACCGAGGTGAACCCCAGTTCACGAAAGAGGTCTTGGGCTCGGTTGTGGGAGATGAATTCCTCGGCAACGCGCGCGTAGACGGCCTCGTCGTCGACGCCGGCGTTGAGGCGGAAGAACTCCGGCATCGTGTTGATATGGACCATGTTCAAGGAGGACGCCACTGAGTACACCGTCTCCGTGTAGTTGGACCGGCCTCGGTCCGCCACGTAGAAGCCCCGTCGTCGCAGGTTGTCGACGAACCAGGAATCATCGTAGCCGTACATCGTCTGGAGGATGTCGGCGCGCGCATACGCATCCAGCACGATATAGTAGACGTCCGGCCGGCCTCCGGCCGGCGCCGGATCAGGTTGCAGTCGAACCTCGCTGACGCCACCGCTGCTCCACGTCTGCGCCATGTACGGTTCAATCCAGGGCTCCACTCTCTGCGAACGTCGGGAGAAGGCGAAGAGAGTGTAGGCAGGGAAGAGGAGCAGGACCAGCCCCGCCCAGTTCAAATAGTCGGAGACGGGGCCGAGCAATGGCGATCCTCGCGTCACCCAATATGTCCACAGGCACAACAAGACCCCCCACAATGGTAGCAGAAGCGCTGCCTGCCCAAGTGTAAAGCCGGAAACGCTCCAGCCCTCAGCCACGTTCTTGACGTGTCCGTAGGAAAAGACGAGAACCAAGGTGCCGGTTGCGATCAGGCTGGCCTTGAGGGTGTCTTTGAGAATGAATCGGAGGAGCAGGATGAGCAGGATTGCCAGAGGGATCGGCAGAAGCGCGCCCATCAATCCTGCGAGGCCGATCTGAGCGATGTTGGAGGCCAAGAGCGAAAGGCCCGCATACAGTGCAAAGAGGAATGGGTGCAGGATGACCTTTGCTCTCACGGGCGTCAGTCGTGGAGGATGGTCACCAGTAGAAGGCAAGGATCGAGAAGGTTCCATCGATGGTTAACCGCATGCCAGGCCGGTCAATCGCAACCGCGGCCCCGAGTGCGGCCGCCAAGATCCCGATGCGAGGTTCATGAGGCCATCGGGCGTTCCCGTGGACACTGTACGCCTCAGTTTCGGACGAGGCAAGGGTGCTTCAGGTCCCCGCCAACAGCCCCCCAGCGGGTGGTTGAAGCTGACAGGGGTCTCCGTCGGACCGCCGGATGGGGTCCACCAAGCCGACCCTCAAGCATGTAGTGGCTGCGCCCCACCCTCGCTCGTTTGCCTACAGCCACTCGACCCGAGGCAGATGACCTCTCTCGACGGTGCCCGGTCCGGAACCCAGAAGGGAGCACGCAGCATCGAGACCCGCACGAGGCTGGGACGGATCAGCACACTGACGTCACCGAGCAGCCAGGCTCGCGGGAGAACGTCGCGTTGCCGCCCGCGAGGATGGAGTCCTCCTTCGAGTGCAAGGTGAGCTCGTGGAACTGGCCTGCGCTTAGTGTGGACCGGTCTTTCCCGAGATTGAGGCTGATCGGGCTGTGGCGCATCGCGCGGGCACCTCCCGGCGCAATGGCAGGGAGGCGTCACGCGAGATGGCGATGGCTTTGGCCTAGCGAGATCGCCCGGGCTCGCAGCCGTCCCTTGCGGTGGAATGGGTGCCGAGCGGTTGGGCTGCGGATGCCTCAGGCAGTTGGTTCTAGTATTCCACGCATCTTGGCAGCTTCTTGGCCTGCCTGATCCAGCCGGCCACCTGCTGCTTGGCCGGCAGCTTGCGGACGAGCTTCTTGGTCGCGTTGACCCCTACCAGTGTCTGATAGAGGTGTGCCGGAGTCCGCTGGGCCAGCTCGGGAACGGTGTCTACGCCGGCGGCCTCCAGCAAGTCGGCATACTCGCTGCCGACGCCCTTCACCCGAAACAGGTCGACGTGGTTAACCCATCGCAGGATCTTCACGCGGCTGAGGCCCGACTTCCGCACGATGTCCCTCCGGCCCTCCGGCGTTGCCCCCTTCTTCAGGAGCGAGCCCGTTGAGCGGACGCCGGCCTTCCTCAGCTTGCGAGCATAGGCACGGCCAATCCCTTCGATATCCTCCAACTTCGCCATCTCAGCCTCCTCTCTTGCCCTTTCCCAGAATCATACTCGCCAAGCCTGGAATATGCACGGTGTAGAAGTGCGTTGAAGAGCCTTGCTTCCCGGATGGGATTCGCATGCGCGGTTTCGTTCTCCACGCTGGGCGGTTCTTCACCATCTTCGTGGAAAGTGATTCCGCGCAGTTGTGCGAGGCTCAAGGCCATCCTCCCCCTGAGAGGGGCAGCCTGGGCGCAGAAGTGCCATCGGACTCGGCCGGGGACGATCCGCGGTGACCTCGCTACGCGCCTCCTGACGGAAGCCCGCTGCGACGACGATTGCGGGCAAGGAATGGATCCTCAGCCGCCAGTGAGCGGAACATACCTGCGCCGCGGCCCTACATCCTCCGCGGCAGGGATCACGCAGCGAACAGGCCACGCATTGAGCACGCAAGGCCTCCAGGAACGGTGCCATCCGTTCCGCCGCCGTCAGATCCGCGAAGCAGTCCTGCAACAGATTCTCCGGGATAGTCGGCGTGTGCTTGCAGGGGCGCAGATTACCGACAGGGTCGAGGGTGTAGTAGGCATGCCCGGTCCGGGCATACTCTATGCGACCTTCGTGACCGGTTGTCGCAAGACCGTCTTCAGCTTCTCGGGCTGTGCTCGCCGCGGATCACCCAGGTAGATCTCGTGATGCTTGCCTCGCAGGCTGTACCCGTTCCCCTCGGCGAAGGCATGCATGCGCTCGACCGTCCGCGGCTCGTCCGAGTACGGGCCGACATGCATGATCTGCATCGAAAGGCCCTCGTGGAAGGTATCGAACCGCAGCCTCGCCAACGACGGGCTGTCCCGCTTCTTCCGTAGCTGAGCGACGGCCGCCTCGAACATCGCGGCAGTGATGTGGTCAGGCTGCAGGATCATCGCCGTCCACTGCCAGTCCTCTTTCACATTGAGGTCGAACACGCCCGATGCCGTCCACCACAACGCTTCCAGCGCCATGACGGTGAAGTCGACCGGGTTGACTTCGTCCAGCTTCGACATGAACTTGATCGTGTAGGCAGTGCCGTAGAGCGCCCCCATGGCGTCCTGAAATGCATCAGACGTCTCGGGCGACTTGCCGGCCTCGATCTTCCCGTCAATCATGACGAACTTGAAAGCCGGGACATCAACGAGCTCCACCTTCTTGGCGGACGGAGCGTACAGATGCTTCAGTTCCTTCTTGAGGTCGATCTTCTGCATATTCCTCCTCCAACTGGCTAGATGACCCAGGCGATCGCCTGCTCGGCGAGATTCCCGCCTCAGTAGACGAAGCGGGCCACCTCCAGCCGCTCGTACTCGGCGAGGGTGCCGGTGAGATGTTGGAACACCTCTCCGTCGAGCTGGACGATCACTTCGAGATTCATCGGCGCGTCAGTGGTTCATGCCGCGCCATATTGAACGGCGACAGTGTACTCGCCACGGGGACTCGGCCAGCCTCCGTCGCAGCCTCTAGCCGCCAGCTCGATCCGGACCGGATTTCGGAAGTCTACTCTTCCCGAACCCATGTCGGTCGGACGTGGATCCCCGCCGAATACTCCTCCCCCATCTCCTCGGGCGTCATTCCGATGTCGGCAATCCCTTGCCGATACTTCTCCAGATAGGCAGGGACCTCGTGCGCGGGGACCGCGTCGAAGTCGATCGTCGCCAGGCCAGCGAAAACCGCGACGCTGCCTCCCCATTCATCGCAGTTCAGGTTGATCGCCACCCTCGGGTTCCCCCGGATGTTGCTGATCTTCCGAGCAAGCGGTTTGCTATAGATCAGGAACTCCCCCTGCTGCCACAGGAACCACACCGGGGTCGGTTGGGCCACGCTATCCCTGCGGACCGTGGTGAACCAGACGATCTTCTCAGCCTTCAACCTTTCTTCGAGCTGGCTGCTGATTCTGATCCCCATGGATGGACCCTCCTCTCTTCAGCAAGGCGCCTCTGCCTCACTCGCCAGCAAGTGCCCAGGCCAGTCGGAATCCCATTCGCGAGACAACAGTCAGATCATGGACCGCACCAGATCGAGCCTTTCGGGACGAATCCGGCGCAGATCCCACGAGATCACCAGTCCATCTGGCTTCGCCCCTCGGACTGCGGCCAGATCGGCGATGATCTGGTCACGATGGAGGGAAGTGACACCCTCCAGATCGACCAACTCGATCCCCGCCAGCAACTTACGAATCCCAGCAGCACGTCCTCGCCGGACCTCGTCCGCCAGAGCCTCCGGCGGCAAGCCGTGGCCGCGCAGGGCGTCAAGGGTCGCCGGGAGCGTCAGGTGCGTCGCCTGACGCAGCCAATCCAGGACCTCTTCGGGGCACGCCAGGCCCTGTCTGGTCGCCCAATCGACCATGGCCGACAACTCAAAGGGGATTCCCGCCGGGCCGAGGCTGTGCCCGTAGACCATGATCTTGATCCATGAGGCACATCTGTCCAACGCGACCAGGTCCTGGCCGACCATCGCCGCCAGGGCTGGCGAGAAGCAGTCGAGCCCGACATCCAGCCCCTCTCGACTGGCGATGTCGGAAGCCGCCCGAACGAAGCCGGTGACGCTCAGCATTCGGAACTCAAGGAAACGGCGCAACGGCTCCAGATCCCTGTCGAAAGGCACCTCCGCCTTGGCGCCGAACAGAACGCGCACAAAGGCCCGCAGCCCCTCCCGCGAGTCTGTCAACAACCCGATTCCCTTTCGCACCTGCTCAAGATCCAGCCCCTCAAGCCCCGCGGCCTGCCGGCAGTCGGGGCAGAAGCAGCCCAGGAAGCGGCGGGGGTCCGTTGCCGGCGAGGGGTAGCGGATGCGGTCGAGGAACACGCCGTGGTACGGGCCGCCGCGCAGCGCGTGCTGGAATCGGTCCAGCACGGCTTCGCTTGCTGCTAACCGGTTGGGACAGAGGAAGGTGAACTCTGGCAGCCCGCGAAAGCCCGGCACTGGTTCCCCGTCCGGCCCCTCTGCCAGCCATTCCCGCCGAGGGGCGAAACCCGATTGGCCGGCTAGCAGCGGATACCATAGGAACAGCTGAGCGCCGGCTTGAGCCGTTTCCTGTGCGCAGGTGTCGACCAGCGGCTGCGGCAGGCCCCACCCCAGGATGAGACAGGAGATTGGCATGCGCTCGAACGCTGCCTTAAGAGTCTGCCGCACCTGTGCAGGCTGGAGGTCCGCGACATCCGGGCCGGGCTCAAGGTATTGGACAGCAAGCATCGGATCTCTCTGCGGCTGGGGCCACGATCACCGCCGAACCGATCAGGCCCTCGACAGGTCGGAAGGCGGCCGCGGAGCTCGCCCGGGCAAAGCGACCGATCTGTGGAGTGGCTAGGAGTTCAACGAAGAAGCCCCGCTTCCTGGATGTACGGATGCCCGCGCGTGGCGATAGGAATAGGCCCCCACCCTCTTGACCCTTCCCTTCACCGAGTAGCGTACCTCCTCAGATCGGCGAGTCGCCACGTCGATATTCCTCGTCCCGTCTACGCCCAGCCCTCGGCCGCCAGCGCATCGTGAAGCTCGTCGGGGTGATGTCGGCATCGATACTCCAGCCGGCTCGAGTCCGCGTGGGCCTGGCTATAGGGCATGCCCCCTGACATCAGGTTGCGCTCGTGCAGCTCATGCACGAGAACGTACCCCCGCTCGCCCTCTTCGATGGCATCATCGATCCAGACCTCGTTTTCGGGGACGAACTCGTACACATAGTCATGACCGCCGGCAGTGAAATCGATGTCGAAGCCGCTCCGGACCATACGGCCGTTGACGATCCAGACGCTGACCCCATTCTCCAGTTTCTTCCAGAGCCGCTCATGCGCGTCACGTCCGTCCGGCAGCTTCTGGCCGTGTTGCGTCAGGCGGCGGAGATCTCCCGCCCGGCGGCGTTCCTTGCGCTCAGCACGATCGGCCTCGACGAGCGCTTCGGCATAACTCTTGCCAGCAGCCATCAACCGGTGTTCGACAAGGAGGTGCTCGATGAAGAAGCGGCGCTCATCGTGCTGAGCCTCCTTGTCGATCCACAACTCCATCAGAGGGATGTATGGATACCGATAGTGCTGGCCAAAGTTGGTGAATTCCTCGTCAACATGCCCTCGGATGTAGGCTCCATCTACGATCCATACCTGGAAATCGCCTCGGGTCTCGACTTTGCTCAGGTAAGGTGGTTGCAGGTCGGTCCCCATGGGTCACCTCGCGCACGGGACGCATCCGGGATGCGTCAGATATCGATCGTGGACACCATTCCCGGCCGATTCAAGGGCCGCTGCCCCAGTCGAGAAGGGCAGCTCATGGACACACGAGATTGGCTTCTGGCGGAGAGCTGCTGGTCGCCGCTCCCTGGGCCGCCAGGAAGTCCACGGTCCTGACTTCATGCCCATAGCAGTGCCGCCAATAGTCGGCCTCTGGCTGAAAGAAGTAGCCCCCCAGCAGCGGCCATATCGTCACCGTCTCATCACCCGGGATGTAGGTGAACCCCGCCTGAAAGTAACCCTCGGCGTCGGTGGTGGCAACGACCCGGCCTGGGTAGGAGGCGAAGCGACGGCATATGACAACGCCCGCCAGACCGCTCCCGTCCGCGAGCCGCACGTGGCCTTCCACAGCCAATCCTGGCGTCGCCTCCGGCACAGGTGCGAACGGCGTGGTCAGAGCCTGCGGGCTGGCAGGAACCGGTGTTGCCGTTGCCGTGAGCGTCACCACCGACGGACCCTGGGTCTGAGCGACTGGCGCGTGCGTCACCAACCCACAGGAGGAGAGCATCATGAGGCAGACCACCGCCAGAGCCCATTTGCGGGAAGCCTCGCTCCGGAAAGAATGCCAGCGGGGCTGGGCCCAGCTTTCAGGGCTCGGCAGTGATGGAGCCGGCCGCGGTCGGCGAGCCGGTCTCACTCGCCGGACCTCGAGGGCCCTTGTCGCCGGTTCGCACTTCCGGCGCGGCGGCCAGTCGCACTCCGCTGGAGAGGTCACGGAGCTGCGCCTTCGCGTTCGAAGGCTACAAGCACACCCGCGATCGTCCCTGTGAGCCGGGGGAAGAGCTGAGTAACCTTCCGCCTGCCGCGAGCAGAAAGGCCCTCGAACAGCCTGCGGCGAAGGCCTACACTCAACTCCAACTGCACCCCCTGAGATAAGCGACCCCGGTTGCAGATGTTGCGGGGATCGCTTCCCGAGTGGACCGTGTCGTCTTCTTGCGCGGCGAAACCGGCCCTCGTCAAGGCTTCACCAATACGATCCTTCAAAGGCTGATGGAGACCGCCGACGTATGTGAGACTGCGCGAATTCCGGCAGGCGTGGATGGAGACGATGACGTCGGCGTCTTCTCCCAGCTGGATCCCGGAAGGTTCGTCGAAACGCGTGCTGGTCACGTGCAGCAAATGATTGCCCCTCTGCTTCAAGCCTTCGAAGCAGTAAAGGGAGAATCTCTGCCCCGCGATCGCCTTGGCCACTTCGGATGTACCCGATTCGATACCCCCACCATGGATGGCCAGGACGGCAATCCGAGTCCCCATCGGCTGGAGGACGATCCGGTAGTCCAGGCCTTCACGGGCCCATTGCGCAACATCCAGGAACGACCCTGGCGGGTATGGTCTCCTCACCTCACGCCCCAGATGCTTCCGCGAAGCGGCATTGCCGGCCGACGCGGCCTCGATCAAGCAGGTGCTTGAGTCCACCGCTCCTCTCAGACGGCTCACCCAATGATGATCTCCTTCAGGGAGCGTTTTGGCACGTGATGCGTGCCGTCGCTGTCGCGCCAGTATCGGATGTTCCCGTCCGGCCCGAGAGGTTCGAGCACCACCTTCTCTTTGGGCTTGCCGAGGGCGATGACCAGCAGCACTTCGAATGTGGGGGGTATCCTAAGGGCCTTGCTGAGCTCCTGCTTGCGCACTGAGCCGATGATGCAGCCGCCAAGGCCCATCTCGGTTGCCCCCAGAAGGATGGTCTGGGCCGCAATCCCGTGATCGCAGCCAAAAGACTGGGAGATGGTCTTGTCACCCAAGATCACGATGTAGGCAGCCGGCCTCTCCGCCTCCACTGGCCCTCCCCAGTCCTTCAGGTACCCTGCCCAGCTGAGCTGAGGAAACACGAGCGCGTTCCTCTCCGCATCGCAGCAGAGGATGTACTTAAGAGGCTGGCGGTTGCTCGCAGAGGGGGTCTGCCTCGCCAGATCGACGAGTTCCTCTAGTGTGCTCCTATCCACGGAGACATCCTGGTAGAACCTGCGGTAGCTCCTGTTCCTCAGAACGAGATCTCTGAACATGTGCTGACCTCCTCCAATTGAAAGACATCGCACGTGGTGTCGCCGCTCGGCAGGCGTACTCTCGCCGACGTCGTGGGTGCATGAGACGCAATCCCCCGGCGTCGTCGCGAGCTCGCCAGGCAGGTGTCCCATGAGTGCTGCACAAGGTCTGATCGCCAAGACGGCGGCGCGTCGTTCCTACCTGGCCTTGAGCTCCTTCCGGAAGTGGACCAGGCGCTCCACCTCCTCGTATCCGAGCTTCTGGTGGGCGGCTATGCCCGCCTCGTTGGAAACCTGCGCGTCGGACGCCATCTCCTTGCAACCGTTCGAGGCTGCCCAGGCCTCGGCCTCCGCCACCAGTGCCGCCCCAACCCCTTTGCCGCGCCGCCGCGGCTCCACGTACCAGCCCTCGATGTATCCGATGCGACCCGGGCGACAGCCTTCTGCCGTGAGGCGAATGCTGGCCTCGAGGAAGCCGTGGACCTTCCGGTCAGAGCCGACGGCCACGAAGACGCGATTGAAGTCGCTTTCCGCAAGGATCTCGGTCATCTCCCGCCGGTGTTGGTCAGCCGGACAGTGGGGCCAGAGCTCCCCTCGCAGTCTCATCCATTGATCGATCTGCATCCTTTTCAGCAGCAAGACACGCATCACTGGCAACTCCTCACCCTTGGCCGGTCCTCATCGCAGGCAGTGCCGGTAGGCTTTGGATGATCGTGCGAGGCCATCCTCGCGAAGGGCTGGCCTACGCATCTGAGCCGCCCGCTCCTGAACCTGACGAGGTGGCCCCTATTGCATCTCCCGCTAATCACCATCCCTTGCCGGCGGGCTGGAAACCCCTCGGCTATTCTCCAGGGACTCCGCCTGGAAGGCAAGCCTTGACGCCCTGTGGGAAACCTTTGCAGGCTCTGGCAAGACCGGACTTGCGCAGGAATATCTGCGGAAGCTGCCTTTCTGCCATCGCCTGGCCGAAGGATTGTTCCGGGGAAGGCTCGGCCGCGACCAGGATCAGCCTTCCGTGTCGGACGGCCGTTCCCGGGCCTGTTTCCCCCTGGCCCGGTGGCGCTTGTCGGTCAACCGCCGCTCGACGGAGGCCCGCGTCGGCCTGGTCTTCTGCCGCGGCGTCGGCCGCTTGGCCGCCAGGCGAATCAGGCTCACCAACCGGTCGATGGCGTCCTGACGGTTGCGTTCCTGGCTGCGGAACCTGCGCGCGCTGATGACCAGGATGCCATCCTTCCCGACCCTGCGCCCGGCCAGCCTGGCAAGTCGTTCACGCACCTCTTCCGGCAGTGAGGGCGATCCTCGGACATCGAAGCTCAGCCGCACGGCCGTCGAGACCTTGTTGACGTTTTGCCCTCCGGGACCCGCGGC
>CAYQUY010000023.1:0-16736 GCA_964420755.1 uncultured Anaerolineaceae bacterium | reverse complement strand
GCGGCAGCAGGCGACCGCTAGGGCCGACGAGCTGCTGGAGAGGGTCGGGTTGCAGGAGGCGGCCCGGCGCCGCATTGCCGGCTTCAGCCGGGGGATGCGGCAGCGGCTGGGCCTGGCCCAGGCCCTCATGAACCACCCACGGGTGCTGCTGCTCGACGAGCCGGTCAGCGCGCTTGACCCTGGCGGCCGCCGGGACATGCTGGAGCTGATTGGGCAACTCAAGACTGAAGCCACGGTCTTCATGAGCACTCATATCCTGGACGATGTCGAGAGGATATGCGACACGATCGGCATCCTCAACCATGGGCGGCTGGTTGCGCTCGAGGGACGGGAGTCGTTGTTGAGCCGCTATGCTGTCCCCGTCTACGAGGTCGAGTTTGAGGCGGCGCCACAGGCGGTGGCTGCGTGGGCGCAGAAAGCGGCGGGGGAGCCGACTGTGGCGGGTGTGGAAGTGAGCGGAACTCACGTCCGGGTGCGGTTGGATGGGTCGGGTCCGGCGAGGGCGGAGCTGCAGCGGTCGGTCCTGGCTTCAGGGATGACCGTGGTCCGGTACGAGATCGCCCGGCCAACCCTCGAAGACGTGTTCTTGCGGCTGGTGGAGTAGTCTATGTCGACGCTCTTGTGGAAAGAAATGCTTGAGCAGTGGCGCAGTTCGCGTTTGCTGATCGTGGCAGCGGTGTTGACCGCTTTCGGCCTATTGGGGCCGCTTTCGACCAAATACCTGCCGGTCCTCTTGTCCAGTATGCCCGGCGTGCCGGAAGGGCTGGCGGCGGTGATGCCGACCCCTGATGTGACCATGGCCGTGGGGGAGTACATGGACAACATCGTCCAGTTCGGCGTGATTCTGGCGGTTCTGGTTCCGATGGCGGCCGTCGTGGGGGAGAAGACCACTGGCACAGCTGAGATCACGCTGAGCAAGCCGGCCTCGCGGGCAGCGTTCCTGGCAGCCAAGCTCGTCAGCTACGGCGCGGTACTCGCTGCCGGGATGCTGTTGGCGGCGGCGGGCGGATACTACTACACCGGCCTCTTCTTCGAATGGCTCCCGGCAGGGCGCTTCCTGGCGGCGAACGCGCTGGTCCTTCTCTACCTCCTGGTGTTTGTGTCCATCACGCTTCTGGCCAGCACCCTGGCCCGGTCGCAGTTGGCCGCGGCCGGTGTGGCCTTCGCCTCGCTGATCCTCTTTGGGTTGCTGGGCGCCCTGCCCCCACTGGGGCCGTACCTGCCAGCGTCGCTGATTGGCTGGGGGCGAGGCCTAGCGCTGGGCAGCCAGTCCGAGCCTGCCTGGCGGGCGTTGGCGACATCGAGTGGGCTGATCGCGGCCGCGCTCGCCGTGGCCTGGCTGGCCTTCCGCCGACAGGAACTGTAAACTCGCCCGCGGCCCTGCGTGCCGCCACCAACCCCTGCGGGAAGAGGTGTCCTGTGGATGTCTTTGTTCATGGCCTCAACGGAATCCTGATGATCGCCATGCCGCTGGCCTTGGGGATCTTCCTGGCCCGGCGGCTGGGAGTGAGTTGGCGGTTGTTCATGGTCGGAGGTCTGACGTTTCTCGCCTCCCAGGTGCTCCACCTTCCATTCAATAGCTATGTCCTGGGGGCGGCGTTCGAGCGCCTGGGGGTCAGCCAGGCACAGCAAGGGATGCCGCTGGCCATCGTGGCGATCCTCGCTGGGATCTCCGCTGGGGTCTTCGAGGAGGGGGCGCGTTACCTGGTCTACCGCTTCTGGCTGAAGGGAGAGCGCTCCTGGAGCCAGGCGTTGATGTTCGGAGCCGGCCACGGCGGTGTCGAGGCCATCCTGCTCGGGATGCTCGCCACCTACGGCTTCGTGCAGGCCATGGCCCTGCGCGGAGTCGATTTGGCGACCGTCCTGCCGCCGGAGCAAGTGGAACTGGCACGCTCACAGATCGCCGCCTACTGGGCCATGCCGTGGTATGACGCGCTGATGGGCGCCTTCGAGAGGGTCTGGGCACTGTGCCTCCAGGTGAGCATGGCGATCATGGTGCTTCAGGCTTTCACTCGGCGCAGTGTCCTTTGGCTGCTGGCCGCGATCGTGTGGCACGCACTCGTCGACGCCGTCGCGATCTTTGCTCTCCCCACCTGGGGCGCGTACACCATGGAGGCCCTCGTGGCGGTCTTGGCCCTGGGGAGCGTGGGCCTTGCCTTCGCTTTGCGCGTACCCGAACCCGAGCCGGCACCTTACACGGAAGCGCCGCTGCCTGCGCCTCGCACCGGAGCTGGAATGGTGGGCGCGCCGGAGGCCACCTCGGAGAAGTTGGACGATAGCCGGTTCAGCGGTTGAGGGAAGAGCCCCGTCCGGATCGGGTCCCGAAGATGAGATTAAGGGTTTGTCGCCGGATGAGGAATGACATTGCGGCTGCGCTTGGTCGCTTTCCGATTCTCGGTGCGGTGGCCGTACATGAGGTCGTGTTGGCGATTCCGACTCTGCCGGGCATCCGATGAGTACGGATCGGGCATGGGTCATGATGGCCGGAGGCCTTCCGCTGCTGGCAGCGGCGGCTGGAGGGCATGGTGCGCTCAAGATGGAGGATGAACGGGTACAATCGACATCTGAGGATTCCGTGGTTGGGAGTCTATGATCACGACAGAGGAACTGACCAAGCGTTTTGACAAGACCCTGGCCGTCGACCGCCTGACACTCAAGGTGAATGACGGGGAGGTGTTCGGGTTCCTTGGCCCCAACGGTGCGGGCAAGACCACGACGCTGCGCATGTTGAGCGCCCTCATCGGGCCGACCTCGGGCAAGGCCTGGGTCGCGGGGCTCGAATTGGGCAAGCAGGACCATGAGATCCGCCGCACGGTGGGCATCCTGACCGAGACCCCCGGCCTGTACGATCAATTGAGCGCCGAGCGAAACCTGAGCTTCTTCGCCCAGCTCTACGAGGTCGAGGATGTGGCTGGGCAAGTCGAGCGCTACCTGCGCCTCCTGGGGTTGTGGGAAAGGCGAAGCGAGGCGGCCGGCACGTTCTCCAAGGGAATGCGGCAGAAGCTGGCCATCGCCCGGGCATTGCTCCATGAGCCGCGGGTCCTCTTCCTCGATGAGCCAACCAGCGGACTGGACCCGGAGGCGGCGCACCTGGTGCGCGACTTCATCGCCAGCCTGAAGAAGGAGGGCCGGACGATCTTCCTGTGCACGCACAACCTGGACGAGGCCGATCGGCTGTGTGACCGGATCGCGGTCTTCAACACGCATCTGCTGGCACTCGACACCCCTGCCGCTCTCCGGCGCCAGCTGTACGGGAGGACAACGGTCTTCCACCTCAGGCCGATGGAGCCCAGCCTCCCCGACCGACTCAGGGGTTTTGACTTCGTCCACTCGGTCACGGTTGCGGACAACAAGCTGTTGGTGCGGCTCGACGATCCCGAGGCGCACAATCCGACGCTTGTGCGGGCGCTAGTCGAAGCGGGGGCGGAGGTGCAGTTCGTCGGCGAGCTGCGGCGGACGCTCGAGGATGTGTACCTGCAGTTGATGGGGGACCATGGAGAGAGACCGGCCTAGTTGACATAATATCGCCTGCCGTGACTGTTATGGCTTGAGAGGCTCGGAGGCCCAGAGTGCGGGCCCACAGGCAACCGGCGCCTGTGAAGCCGGGGGTGGGATCTGGAGTGGGCGTCTGTTGAGCGCCCGATAGGAGCAAAGAGGTAAGGGGAGACTACCGATGCGTAAGATCTGGGTCATCGTGCGGAAGGAATGGTCGGAGGTCTTCAAGAATCGAATGGTCTTCTTTTCGGTGGCGTTCCTGCCGCTGATGCTCACTGCGCTACCACTGATCATCTTGTCTTCGATTCGGTCGTCCGGTGATTTGAGCGGGTTGACCTCGGCCGACATGCCAGCGGGCTTCGCCCAGCTGTGCGGAAGCCTGAGGGGCGCCGAGTGCGGGCAGTATTTCTTCATCAGCACGTTCCTGCTGCTGTTCATGATCCTGCCTCTGGCGATCCCGGCGACCATCGCCTCGTACAGCATCGTCGGGGAGAAGACCACCCGCACGCTGGAGCCGCTCCTGGCGACGCCGGTCACAACTTTCGAGCTGCTGGCGGGGAAAGCCGTCGGCGCCGCCATCCCCGCCATCCTGGCTACCTGGGGGGCCTTTCTGGTTTTTGCTGCTGGCGCGTTGATCCTTTCCGTCGGGCCGGCGGTGGTTGCCAGGTTGCTTGACCCGCTGTGGCTGATGGCTGTGTTTGTCGTCGGGCCGCTGCTGGCAGTTGCCGCGGTGAGCGTGGCGGTCATGGTCTCGTCGCGTGTCAGCGACCCGCGCGTCGCGGAGCAACTCTCCGTCCTGGTGATCCTGCCCCTGGTCGGGGTGTTCTTGGGCCAGATCACCGGCCTGATCCTCATCAATCAGACGTTGATCCTGTGGATGGCCGCCAGCCTGATCGTCGTTGACAGCCTGCTGTTCTGGGTGGCTCTGAGGCTCTTTCAGCGAGAAAGCATCCTGACGCGCTGGAAGTGACAGGGAAAGTGTGATGAAACTGCGATCTGTCGTCCTTTGCCTCCTGGCTCTGGCCTTGATTGTCGTCCCGGCTTTCGCGCAGGCGACGGAGACGCCGTTGCTTCTCCACCTGAGCCGCGACTTCGGCTACGGAGGCGGCAGCCGAATCCAGGGCCTGTTTACCATGTCCGTCGATCGCGAAGACCTGGCTCGCGTCGAGTTCCTCATCGACGGTCAGGTCGTGAGCACGGACACGGAGGCGCCGTTTCGCTACCAGTTCAACACGAGCGCCTATTCGCTCGGAGAGCACAGCCTATCGGCAGTCGGCTATGGCGCCGCCGGGCAGGCGTTTTCCGCCCCGGCGCGGACGTACACGTTTGTCACTGCTGACGAGAGCTGGGCAGCTGCTGGACGGATTGTCATCCCGATCCTGGGGCTGGCACTCTTTGTGGCGCTGGCAGGCACGGTGTTGCCCGCTCTGATGGGGCGCGGCAAGTCGTTTCGCCGGGGCGAGTACGGGGTCGAAGGGGGGGCAGTCTGTGCGCGCTGTGGCTTCCCCTACCCCCGCCACGTCTTCACCCCCAACATGCTAGTAGGCAAGCTGGAGCGTTGCCCGCACTGCGGCAAGTGGGCGATCGCCCGCCGAGCAACGCCCGCCGAGCTGGCGGCGGCGGAGGAACGCATGCTTGCGGACGAGAGCCGCGGCGGCCTGGATACCGATGACACCGCCGAGCGCGAGCGCCGCATGATCGACGAATCGCGCTTCGAGGAGTAAGTTCACCCCAAGGGCTTGAGGTGTGATAGGAAGGATCAAGTCGAATCCCGGCCTGGGTGCTCTGGCCGAGGTCCTGCTCCTCTTCACCCCCGCAATCCCGGCCTATCTGTGGCTGTGGCCGGCAGTGGAGGGGACGCGCTGGCTGACGCCGGTCCAATTCGTCGTCTACCTCTACTTCCTCGTCGGTAGCCTGGTGATCGGGCTGCGGCGATGGAGCCTCAGCCAACTTGGTGTCAATGGACGAGGCATCTTCCTGAGCCTGGGATGCGGGCTGGCCTTCGTCCTGGGCCGAACCCTGGTTCTGCTTGGGACCAGTCTTTGGGCAGGGTTCCGCCCAATCGGGCTCCTCCACATGGCCGGGGACGTCCTGTATTACTTCGTCGCCGTGGCGGTGGCTGAGGAATTGCTCTTCCGTGGTGTGATCTACCACGCCCTAGACACCCTGAAGGGACCACGACTGGCCCTCTGGGGATCCGCCCTTGCCTTCGGCCTCTACCATGTGGGTGTTGGAGGCGTCCTGGGCTTCATCGCCGGCCTGGTGTCCGGCGTCATCCTGGGGGCGATCCGCCTGCGGGGAGGCGGCATCGTCGGCCCAATCCTGGTTCACGGTTTGATCGACGTGACCGCGATCGAGATGGCACCGGAGGTGACCACCTGGGACTTCAGCCACGTGGCGTTCCCCCACCCCCTCTTGATTGCCGCGGGCTACCTGGTGATTGTCGGCTTGCTTGTCTTTCTCTGGAAGCTGGCACCAGGAGGCGAACGGGCCGTGTCCGCCTGAGAGCGCTGATCGGCGGCAGCCGCCCTTGCTAGCATATCCCTGGGATCAGCCGATAGCGCACGCGTTGGGCATACTCCTCGTATCCCTCTAGCTCATCCCGCAGCATCTTGTCTTCCAGTGCCGTGCGAATGGCGAGGAGCAGGGCGAACAGCCCTCCTGGAATCAGAGCCCATAGCGAGCCAAGGGCCGGAGCCGAGGCGAGGCTGAAGATCATCTGCCCGAGATACCCCGGATGGCGCACGTAGCGGTAGGGGCCGTCGGAGATCGGGATGTGGCCCCGGTCCCTCTGGATGCGGACGAACCGGGAGTAGAAGCGATTCACCGCCATCGCCCGCACACTGGTGGTGTCGCCTGCTGCAGCAATCACCAGTGCTGCGATCTGCACCGTCACTGCGATACGGGGCGGCCACCCGAAACGGGCATCCAGCGCGGCGACGATCAGAATCGCGAATGGGTAGAAGAGACTGCCAATGACGGTGATCGACTTGTCCCAGCCTTTGACGCCCTCCTTGACATGGGTACGTTCTTCGACCAATTCGGGGTCGAGGTGGACGACCAGCGCGCTGGAGGGGAAGCGCCATCCCAACTGGGCGAGGAAGGTGCCGTAGCCGCAGGCGAAATCGAGATGGGCTTCTCGCGTGAGAGGGGGCATGCGGGCCGTTGCCCATCGCTGGACTCCACCCCACCCGATGTCAAGCCCGTCAACCTGGCGCAGGATCGGGTCGGCGTCCTGAGTGAACTACTCGCGCAGTGTTCGTTCCTGGCTGAGGATCTCAGTCTCTTGCATGTCAGTGCTTTCCCCGTTGTCAGTCTGCGCTGTCAAGACCCTGACTGCCACAGCCAGCTGGCATACCTTCCCGACGGCGGGAGCGGGCGCCTCTCGGGCCAGGCCTTCCCCCGTCCGTAGCCGCCGACTGCCGCCGCCGGGCATCAGCCGGGAGCGACGACAACCTGATGCCGCTCGTAGTCGCGCAGCCAACGGTCGGCAGCCAGCCAGGCAATCAACACGAGGGCCACGGTGATACCTCTGAACGCGGGGGGATAGCGTAGGAGGTGCGCGGCCGCATCGCGGATAGCGAGCCACGTGGCATGGAAGAAGGAGCACAGCAGGATGCTCCGTGTCCTCAGCCAAACCGCGCCGAAGATGACCGAGAGTGCGATCGACGAGCCAATCATCTCCGGGCTCTGGACCACGGTCGTCCCTGCGATCGGGGCCAGGCTCCTCCCACCTTCCAGGGAAGCCTTGAGCAACGGACCGAGTGCCACGGCACAGTGCCAGATCCCCCAGATGACGCCAACGAGGAGTAGAACGCCGCGGACGAGGCGTGGTTCAGTCAGCAAGCGGGGCAGCAGGTACCCCCGCCATCCGAACTCCTCGCCGAAACCGGCCAGCAAACTGAGCCCTCCGAGCGAGAGGGCCACGACGGCCCACTCCTGCGAGGTCAGGTGGAGGTTCCATTCCAGTTGACCAAACACCAGGGCGGGCAGCAACCAGAGGGCCCCGTTGAAGGCCAGGACTCCGAGGAGCATTCGGGCGCTCGGCTTGTTCCAGCCGACATCGGCGAACCCCTTCCTCTCGACCACGGCTCTGGTGAGGAAGGCTGACAGGGAGACCATCAACATGCCGGCGGACGAGAACAGATACCGGCCGAGAGGCCCCTGCTCGACCGAGAACCACCCGAACCCATAGATCAGGAAGGGCCAGGAGAGAGAAAACGTCAGTCCGAGGAATATCCAGACAGGCTTCGGCCCCGGGGATGAGGTCGACGGGGTCATTCCTTTCTTCCGGCGGTGCACCTTCGCGCTATGTTCGCGTCGGCTTCGCGAGCCCGGGGCCGGGCCTGCAACGGCAGACCCGAGGCTGGGGCGCCTTGTGGTCCCCATTGGACTGTTGCAAAGCTAGAGCTCGACCCTTTCCGGCCATGGCTCATTTCTCGAAAGCCCCCAGAGCTTGCTGATGTACCCAATGGAGAAGAGGTCCTGAAGCGCATGCAACCAGAACGCGCCGCGATCGGAGAGGATGATCTCATCCGGCGTTGCCGTCAGGAGGCCAAGCCAGCCCAGGGCTCTCATGGTTGCGCCGTAGACAAGATCGAGCTCCTTTCCGAAGCGGCGGCGAAAGGGACCTTTGTGGAAACGGGTCTCGTAGATCCTCCAGTACAACCAGCCCGCCCTCTGCATCGCCTCTGAGAGCTCAAGGGAGAGCGCGATCGGCGACCGGCCTTCCTCCAACGCCCGGATGTACTCGGCGACGCTGAAGGTGTTGAAATACAGGAGGTCCCGCAAGTAGGATCCGCCGCTTGCGCCCAGACCCACATAGAGAGGAACGGTGACCGAGCAGTACTTGGCGACCCCGGATCGCGTGAAAGCCCAGACCGAGGTCCTCTCAAAACCGGCATCGTAGAACAGCCTCTCCAGGATGGCGAGCATCCTCCTCTTTTCCAGAAGCCCCACCTTGTGGTAGCCGTTCCTCCGCGAAAGTGAGGGCCAGGCCGTATAGGGGAACTCAAAGAGCGGGTAGGCGGCCACCTGATCGACGCCCATCTGGACAAGTGAACGGCCAGCTTGCTCGATCTCCTGGCGAGTCTGCCCGGGTAGGGCAAAGATCAGGTCCACGTTGACGCACCTGAACCCTCTCTCGACGGCCCGCCTGATGGCGGTGATGACCTGCTCGGCGGTGTAGGGCCGGTGCAGCGTCCTCAGGTGGTGGTCCTGAAGGGCCTCGACGCCGATGCTGAGGTATTCGACCCCCAAGGATTGGATCCGGTCGAGGTTCTCGGCCGTCAGGTCACTCGGATGGCTCTCCATGTGAATGCCGCACTGCAGGTTGAAGGAATGGCGCAGGTGGCTCAGGATCCTGTCCATCCCGCTGTAGAGCATGACCGTGGGTGTGCCGCCACCGATGTAGAAAGTGGTCACTGGCCTCTGTTCGATGAGGGGTGCGTAGCGGTCGGCCTCGCGCATCACGGCGGAGGCATACCGCGCCGCGGTCTCGGCGCTGTACAACTCCTTGTGATAGGGGCAATAGGGGCAGATCTGCCGGCAGAAAGGGATGTGCAGGTAGAGGCCGATCTCCTCGACGTCCCGGAATCGCCCCTCCAGACGGGGGACTTTGCCCTCGAGAGTGATTGCATCCTGGTGGATCAGGAAGCGCCGCAGCGCACTGCGGACAAGAGCCTCAATGACCATCCTTCCCCTCTCGGGGGCCGTCGATTCGCGGTTGCATCGCTACACGCTTGTCAGGATCTTCTGCAGTGCAAGCGCCTCGGACTCCAGCCCTAGGGTGCGGAAGGTCTCCGGTAACCTGCCCTGCAACAACTCCTGCCCAACGCCAGACCGTTTGAGCTCGCGCAGGTCTACCAGACAGGGATCGCCGACAGGCTCGTCGCGGACGATCCGGCCGTCCTGCAAGGTCACCACACGATCCGTTCCCCGGGCAACGGTTGGGTCATGCGTCACAATCAGTACGGTGACGCCATGCTCACGATTCAGCGACCGAAGGATCGAGAGCACCTCGGCGCCGCTGGCAGTGTCGAGATTGCCAGTTGGCTCGTCCGCCAGGACCAGCGGGGGTTCATTGGCAAGAGCTCTGGCGATGGCGACGCGCTGGCGCTCTCCGCCCGATAGTTGCGCCGGAAGGCTGTGGATTCGGTTCGAGAGCCCGACGAGAGCCAGAAGCCGATCCGCTCGTTCGCGGCGCGCCTGAGCATGGAGGGTCGTCTCTCGCATGGGAACCTCGACGTTCTCCCGCGCGGTCAGCGTCGGGATCAGGTTGTGCAGCTGGAAGACCAGGCCGACGGTGCGGCTGCGGAAGCGGTCGAGATCGCGTGTCTCGGACAGCGGCTCGCCGGCGACCCAGATCTCCCCTGCTGTCGGGTGGTCGAGCGCCGCAAGCAGGTTGAGCAGCGTGCTCTTCCCACTGCCCGAGGGCCCCGTGACCGCCGGGAGCTCGCCCCGCCGGATCGTCAGGTCGATGCCGTCCAGGGCGTGCAGATCGCCTGCATAGACTTTGGACAGGCCCTTTGTCTGCACCAGCACTTCTCGCTCCATCATACCAGCCTCCTTGGATGTGCGCTTGAGACGAAAGGACGCTTCGACGAGGCCAGAGGCCTACTCGTAGCGCAGGGCTTCCACCGGCGTCAGCCGGGCGGCCCGCCAGGCCGGGTAGATTCCCCCGACGGCGCCCAGCGCCAGCGCTACCCCCAGAGCGACGGCAATGGTCTGGGGCGCCAGGTGGAGAGGGATCATGCCGGGAAGGGCCGGGCTTACCCGGATCAACGCGACCAGGCCCATGCCCAACGCGATACCGGCCAGGCCGCCAATCAGGCTGAGGACCAGGGACTCGCCCAGAACCATCCCCATCACGCGTCGCCTTCTCCAGCCGAGGGCGCGAAGCGTGCCAATCTCCCGCGTGCGCTCGAAGACGCTCATCAGCATCGTGTTCATGGTTCCCAGGCCTCCGGCAATCACCCCGATCAGGGACACCGCGCCGGCGAGGGTATCGAGCGTCTGGATATCCGGGATATTCCGGCTGAAGTCGGCGGAGCGGAAGGCGGCCGACCCGGGCAGGCGACCCTCGATGGCCTGCGCGATCTGTTCGATCTGATCCTGGCTTCCCGGGCGGATCTTGACCCGGATGAGGTTCACTCGGCCTTCCTTCCTGAAGAGGCGCTGCACGGCCTCCAGCGCCATGACGCCTCCGGCGTCCTCGTAGCCCACCCCCGTCTCGTAGATGCCGGCCACCCGGAGGGTATGGCCTTGGACCTCCAGAGTATCCCCCGGACCGGCGTGGGAGAATTCGGCGGAGATGCGCCCGAGGAGGATCTCGTTTTCGGCCGCCAGGGGCAGGCCTGCGACCAGCCGGAAGTGCTCAAAGGCGGGCGACTGAGGATCGACGCCCAGGAGGACAAAGTAGGGCCGATCCAGAGCGGGAACGATCTCGATCAGCGTGCCCGAGGCCCAGAGGACCTCGGGCATTGCCTCTATCGTTTCGGCGCCGCCGGCGTCCAGAACGCTGAACTGCATGTCGGCGATCCCCGATTGCAGGACGGTGATCTCGGCACCGCCAGCGCTGATCATGGCCGTCAGCTGGCCGGACATCCCTTCGGAGACCACGATCAGGGTCACAACGACGCCAATGCCGACGGCGATACCGGCCACGGTCAGGCCACTCCGGACCTTACGCCGCCACAGGTTCCTGATGATCATCTCGCCACCTCCTATTTCGTATCGGCGATCTGTCTCTGGCTATCCTCTGCCAGCCCGGGCATCTGGCCCAGAAGCGACTGGTGGTCGGTCTCCGAGCCAAAAAAAGATCAGGCGGCCTCAAGCCCGCGGAGGATCAGGTCGACCAGGGCTTCGGGTCCTGGACCCGCGTCATCTCGCCGCCCACGCCGAAGCCAGTCGTAGAAAGGCATCGTCATCATGCTGTGGATGGCCAAGGCGGCCAGCTCCGGGCTTACCGGCCGTAGTGTCCCCTCCTGGATGCCCTGCCGGATGACCACCTCGAGGAGCCGGCGGTAGTTCTCCCGGCGGAGGGCCACGCGTCGGGCCGCCTGATCACTCAGGCGGGAGGCTTCCCACGAGACCAGGACGGCCATTGCCTGGTTCTGCTCAAGGACGATCCATAGAGACTGCAGGATCCGGCGCAGCTTCTCTGGCGCTGGCAAGTCCATCTGGCTGATCTCGGCCGCGGCGACGTGGGTGACGTCCAGCAGCTTCTCGACAAAGAAGAGCAGGATCTCCTCCTTGCCGGGGAAGTAATCATAGAGCGTTGTCTTGCCCATCCCGGCAGCCTGGGCGACTTGACGCATCGAAGTCTCATGGAAACCCTGGCGCAGGAAGAGCTGCGAGGCCCGCTGGAAGATCCGCCGGCGGACCTGGTCGCGTTCCTCCTCGCTGAGTGGGACCCCTCGTGGCATCCGTGTGCTCCTGGGTCGAGTTACGACCATTGGTCGCTTCTAGAATACCATTTCCCGGGAGAAATGTCCAGATCCACTTGTAGTCGCGGCCGACGCTCCGCGTGGGTCCAGCGGGGAGTTGGGAGCAGGCAGGAACCAGGGCCTTAACGTCTGACCCGGGCGTCCTCTGGCAACGAGATTCCTGCCGGGAGGTACGTAGGCTTCGCTCCATTGCGTCGGCAGTGCGCCTCGTCCCGGTTGGCGGGCCACGAGAGGGCAAGGTCCGACGGATCATGAGCGGGAAGGCCTTCGCCCCCGGCCATCGGCTGCTCAGGACCTGCCGCGTTGAGGTCCTCAGGGGCGAACTTCCGGAGAGCGAGGTACAATTCGCCTGAAGCTGGCGCCGGGGCGGCGGCCCCGGCGTCGGTCTGAAGAGGGCATGTGACGCAAGGGCCCCCCCCGATCTGCGACTACGAAGGCTCGGACTACCAGGAGCGGTTCTGGGACCGTGGCGAGCGGGCCTACGAGGATGGGGCGGAGGCGGTCGCGTTACGGCGGCTCCTTCCCGCAGCCCGGGGGACGCTTCTCGAGGTAGGCGCTGGCGCTGGGCGGAACACGCCGCGCTATGTCGGCTTCCCGAAGATCGCCCTGCTGGACTTCTCTCGCTCGCAGCTGGAGATGGCCCGCTCCCGTCTGGGGGAGAGCGAGCGCTTTGTGTATGTGGCGGGGGACGTCTACCGCCTGCCCTTTGCGCCCGGTGTCTTCCAGGCGGCGACGATGATCCGGACGTTGCACCACATGGCCGATCCGCTGCTGGCGTTGCGGCAGGTACGGGCAACCCTGGCTGGCGGGTCGGCCTTCATCCTTGAATACGCCAACAAGCACAACCTGAAGGCGATTGGGCGTTGGTTCCTGCGACGCCAGTCGTGGAGCCCTTTCGATCGCCAGCCGGTCGAGTTCGCCCGCCTCAACTTCGATTTCCATCCGGCCGCCGTCCGGGCCTGGCTGCAAGAGGCGGGTTTCGCGGTTCAGCGCCAATTAACAGTTTCGCACTTTCGCGTCGGGCTCCTCAAGCGCATACTGCCTACCGGCGTGCTCGTGGGCATGGACGCGTTGATCCAGTGGACCGGTGACTGGTGGCAACTCAGCCCAAGCGTCTTCGTTTTGGCGACAGCGGTGGGGGCAACCGGGTCAGGGGCGGGAGGCTTCTGGCGTTGTCCCGCCTGCCGCTCGCTGGATGTCGTGGAGCAGGACGCCGGTGTCCACTGTCGGGTGTGCCAGCGAGTCTGGCCGCTGAGCGGCGGCATCTACGACTTCAGGATGGAATGAGGCAGCCTCGCGGCCGGAAGCGTTGCCGGAGGCGGCGGGCGCGGTTGGACCGGGTCGGTCACAGGTGAGAGCGGCAGGCGGCGCGCTGGCGGCTGGGCGCGCCTGGACTACACTTCATCCGGCATGGCCGTAGCACTCGGGCGTCGGTCCCAAACTGCCGGAGGCGAGTCCGCTCGTTTGAATGCGCTCATGCCCAGACACCGAGGAGGAGAGAAGTGATGTTGCCCCAACGAGAGGTGCACTCCGTCAAAATCGGGGGGGTGAAGCGGGACCTCCCTCTATTCGAGGTTTCCCCAGGGCTGCGGATCGCGGTCCTGAACATCCTGGGCGACACGGAGCTGGTTGAGGCCTGCGCCGGCGCGCTGGCCAAGCGACTGCAGAACATCGCCTTTGACCTGATCGTGACCGCGGAGGCCAAGAGCATCCCGCTGGCGCATGCCCTGTCGGTCGTCATGGGCAAAGGGTATGTCGTTCTGCGCAAGATCTACAAGCTGTACATGGGCGAGGCGGTCCAGGCGGAGACGCTTTCGATCACGACCGGCAAGCCGCAGACGCTCTATCTGGATGAGAAGGATCGGCGGCTGGTGAGTGGCAAGCGGATTGCCCTGCTGGACGACGTGGTCAGCACGGGGTCGACACTGGAAGGCATGCGGAAGGTGATTGCCCTCGCTGGGGGCCACGTGGTGGCTGAGGCGGCCGTGTTCACCGAAGGGGATCCCGACCGGTGGAAGGGTATCATCTCCCTCGGGCACCTGCCGTTGTTCAAGGGCGGCTAGCAGTGCTCTACCCCAGGGTCCTGTGGGAAAGCCGGGCGGCTCACAGCCGCCCGGCGCGTTCTCTCGCCCAGGCTGGAGGGCTCCAGGGAGGTGGCCGTTAGTACGGCCAGGTGTAGCGGACGTCGTAGTGCAGGGTGACCTCGCCATCGGCCGGGACGCGGATCCGGAACTCGATCGTGGACGAGTCAAGCTGGGTGTAATCGGCGGTGGAGCTCAGGATTTGCTGCTCGCTCCAGCGCGAGATGTGGTCGACAACACGGATCTCGACCGCTTGGTCCTTGTGATTGTTGAGGGTGATGCCTTAGCCCTCTTCGAGGCTGCGCGAGGTAGGCAGGCTGAAGCTCGTCTGGACGCGCTCATCGATGATGTCGGAGGCATCGCCGATGAGAAGGGCCGGCCTATCCCCATGACGCCTCTCACAAGCGGCGCGTTCCCGGACCAAAACGCTCTGCTATAATCCATGTGGGAGCATCGGGAGGCGGCTTCGATGGCGGGTCAGGGATCTGGGCGCAGGCAAGAGGAATCGAGGGTCAGCCAGGAGGGTCGGCTTCCCCCGGGGCAGACGCTCACCCATAGGCTCCCTGTGCTGCACTACGGACCGGTGCCGAAGTTCAGCCCGTCTACCTGGGATCTCCGCGTATGGGGCGAGGTCGAGCAGGAAGTACGCTGGACGTGGGAGGAGTTCCAGAAGCTGCCCCGGACCAAGATCCGGATGGATATTCACTGCGTCACCCGATGGAGCAAGTTCGATACCGAGTGGGAGGGGGTTTCGATCCGGGGTCTGGTCAACCAGGGGCTGATTCGCCTCAAGCCATCGGCCAGGTTCCTATTGCAGCACTGCGAATACGGCTTCACGGTCAACCTGCCTCTCGAAGTAGTGCTGCAGGACAACTTCCTGCTGGCGACACACTACAACGGCGTGCCCCTGGCGCCCGAGCATGGCTATCCGGTGCGAGGGGTGATCGGATACATCCCGGGTCGGGATGACCTCACAACGCCTTACTTCTGGAAAGGGGGCAAGTGGGTGCGCGGCCTGGAATTCATGAGCCGAGACCGGCCGGGCTTCTGGGAGCAGGCCGGGTACCACAACGAGGCCGACATCTGGAAGGAGCAACGCTTCGCCCAGGGGTAGAGGGCGAAGAAGGCCGGCGGGCCGCAGCAGGGACGCTGACCGGAGCGCTCCGGTGGCGGGGGAGATGACCGAGGACGAGGAGTTTGCCCGCGAGCGAGCCAGGATGGTCGAAGACCAGTTGCTCGGGCGGGACATCACCGACCGGCGTGTCCTGGAGGCGATGGGCTCTGTCCCCCGGCACGCCTTTGTCCCGCCCGAGATGACCCATCTCGCCTACGCCGATGCCCCGCTGCCGATCGGCTTCCGCCAAACGATCTCCCAGCCCTATATTGTTGCCTTGATGACCCAGCTATGCCACTTGCGTGGAGGTGAGACCGTCCTGGAGGTTGGGACGGGCTCCGGCTATCAGGCTGCGATCCTGGCCAGGCTGGCGCGCCAGGTATACACCCTGGAGCGGATTCCGGAGTTGGCGCAGGGAGCGAAGAAAGTGATAACGCGGCTTGGCATTCGGAATGTCGAGGTCGTCGAGTGCGACGGCTCGCTCGGCCTGCCAGAGCATGCCCCCTATCAGGCGATCATCGTTTCCGCCGCTGCGCCACGGCCGCCCCAGCCACTCAAGGAACAACTGGCCGATGGAGGATCCCTGGTCCTGCCCGTTGGCGGGCGGGAGGGGCAGACGCTGGAGCGCTGGAGACGCAAGGGTGACGACTTCAGCCGGGAGCGCATCACTGGCGTGGCGTTCGTCCCCCTCCTTGGAGATCACGGCTGGCGGACCGAGAGCGATCCGTACTGGTGGTAGTCCGGCTCCCTGGGGCTGGTTCCTGGAAGTGATCCGTCGATGGTGTGGTCGGGATGGAGCTGCGACCGCGACATCGACGGTTGTCTTTTCGGGACAAGGCGGTTCCTGACCACGCTTCCAGGTCCTCGGCCATCCAGGGCTGGAAGACAGCGAAGATACACCAAGGAGCGGCCGGAGAGGCAATGGCGCAGGGCCCCGTCCATGCGGCCTGGGAAAGTGGGCCAGGTGCGTCTCGCGGCGAGGGGCCCTTGCTCGAAGTAGAAATGTCATGCGCTCGGCCAAGCCGAGCGCATGAGCTAGTCGTGGCCCGATGAACGCCAGGCGTCCTACCGGCCGAGGTGCATGGGCATGATCACGTGGAGGAAGTCGTCCCGCCCGACCGGGCGGATGACGCCCGGTGCGGAAGCCCCGCTCGTCTCCAGTGCCACGTTCGGCGTGTCGACCACGGCCAGCACGTCGAGAAGGTAGCGGACATTGAAGGCGATCTCGATGGGAGCCCCCTCGACGGTGGCGTCCACCACCGTCTCGTTCGATCCGGTCTGGGCGGCGGTGGCAGAGACTTCCACCGTCCCTGGCTCCAACTCGCCCTTTGGGGTGATATGGATCCGGGCGGAATGGGCCGCCTCGCGGGCGAAGATGTCGGCTGCCTTGCAGGCCTTGAGGAACGCCTGGGTGGGAAGGATCGTACGCGTCGTGTAGCTGGTTGGGATGACGCCCTGGAAGTCGGGGAACGTACCCTCGATCAGCTGGGAGACGAGCTCGACGTTCTTGGCCCGGAAGATGACCTGGCCCCGATTGGGGGGCAGGGTCATCGAGACGGTCTCGTCGCCGTCGGAGGCGACCCGCGAGAGCTCGGAGAG
>CAYQUY010000022.1:0-16803 GCA_964420755.1 uncultured Anaerolineaceae bacterium | reverse complement strand
CCCCAGGGGAACCCGCCAGTCCGGCAGGGCGTATTCGTACAGGGCCCGGATCGAGTCGGGTCGGCGACCCAGCAGGCGGCTCAGCGTGTTCAGCATGGTGGCTTCGGCGTCCTCATCGCCGATCATGCCCGGCACAATCCAAAGGGCAACGGCGTCGGTTTGGGCAGCCAGGGCCAGACCGTTCCGGTCGTAGATGTTGGCCCGGGTTGGCGTCTCATAGGAGAGGTAGAGGCCATTGCCACCAGCGAGCTCCGGCAGGATGGCTGCATCCGTCCAGGCCACTCGCCACTCGCCTTCCACCAGCGTCAGGTCTATTGCCGTCTCCCGGAAGATGTCCCCGACGACAGAACTATGCAGGGTGAGACGATAGGCCACCTGCGCCGCCCGTGGGTTGACCAGGGAGGCCACGATCTCGTAATCTAGGCCGGTCATCGCCGCCGCGGTCCGGACGTTCTGGTACCGGGCGGTGAAGTCCTCGAGGGTCATGCCATCCTGCGTGAGCGGGCTCAGCATGGCATACATGCTCCCGTAGTCCCACAGCTTCCAGGCATCGAGGAAGCGCCTGACAGCGATCTCGGGATCGGGCGCCGGGACGGTGGTGACAACCGGTCCAGGCAAGGTCGGGCTGGCGACGGGCGTTCGAGGCCCCGCCATCGAGCAAGCGGCCACAAGCAGGGTCAAGATCAGGCAGGCTACTCCTCGTCTCAAATCCCACCCCTCAGTATCCAGCGATGTGCTCGGCACAGGTACCCCGTGTGCGCCTGGCAGACCGAAGGTACGTCCTCCGGCCAGGGACGGTGCAGGGCTCGCAAGCTCCGCGCCAGATGGCACAATGGCAAACCCATAACGTTGGCATAGCAGCCGTCCAGCCGCTCGATCGCCACCGGCCGGAAGCCGTTGTCTTGAATCCCATAGGCGCCGGCCTTGTCCATTGGCTCACCGGAGGCAATGTAGGCGGCGACCTCGTCGTCATTGTAGTCGCGCATGGGAACCAACGTCTCGCACACCTCGACGACCTCGGCGCCCGTCTCACCATCGATCAAGGCCAGGCCGGTGATGACCTGATGATCCTTGCCCCTTAGCTGGGCCAGCATGCGGGCAGCCTGAGCTGGATCGGCCGGCTTGCCCAGCAGGTGCTCACCATCGACGACAACCGTGTCGGCGCCCAGCGACAACGAGCCCGGCCGGGAGGCGGCAGCCGCCCTCGCCTTGGCGAGCCCCAGCCGACGGGCCATCGCGGCCGCAGGCTCCCCCGTCTCCGGCGATTCGTCCACCCCAACGGGAAGCACCTCGGCCAGTCCCCCAATCCACGCGAGCATCTCCCTGCGGCGAGGCGACCCAGAGGCAAGCGTCAGGACGAAGCCCATTGAACCGACCGGCATTTGCACCTTCAGACGGCGGAGGCGAGGAGAGATTTGCTTCCCCTGCGCAGTCCCCTTCACCCGGCTCGGCCCTTGCTTCCGTTGTGAGGCCGAAGCCGGGGCACATTCGAAGGCGGATTCTAACATAGCCAATGCCCGTCATCCGATATCGGCTGAAACGAGCCCACCTCAGAATGCACTGCCCAGGGGTAGACGCTGGGGGGTCTTTGCCCAGGCAGGGCGATGGAAGACCTCCTGCCGCAGGTGAGAAACACGCAGCTGGGGGTTGGGGCAAGGCCGCAACCCTCACCTGCGCGAATTCCGCCCTCTGAGGGAGCGCCAAGCCAGTAGCCGCGTTGGCCGGCTTCCGCTGCGGCGTTTTCGGCCATCAACCGGTCTCCCCCAGCAAGGCACGCAGGTCGGCGAGGATCTGTGGGGTCGACTGGAAGCGGATGGCGTGCATGCCGACGGCTTGCGCTCCGCGGACATTGGCCTCCATATCGTCCACGAAAACCGACTCCTGGGGTTGTACCCCCAGCCTCGACAGCGCCAGCTGGTAGATCCGAGCATCCGGCTTCGCCAGGTGCTCCTCGGCAGAGATCACCACCTCGTCGAATGCGTCAGCGATGTGCCACCCGGTCTCCATGTAGTGTCGGATCGTGTCCCAGGCGTTGGTAATCATTCCTGTCTTGCGCGCCGGCCGCAAGGACCGAATGTAGTCCATCAGGACCTGGTCGATCTGGTCTCCAATGAAGAAGTCGCGCACAAACAGATCTCGCTTAGTCTGCTGAAGTCCAAGCCTCTCCAGAACCCACGTCCAGAGCTCTTCCGTGGTCATCTCGCCGATCATTGCACGCAGGCTGGCCTCGCCGTCGAAGACGATTCGGGCGAGCTCCCCGCGGGGCAGGCCCAGCCGATCCTCCCACTGGCCGCGGCTGCTCCCATCCTCCGTCCGGAGCAGAACGCCCCCCAGATCCCACAGTACCGCACGAATGGTCATCGTCATCTCCTCACGGTTTGGGGCATCCGGGGCCACGTCCCGAGGCCGGTGGCCTGCGACTTCCGCGCCATACTTGTCCGCCCATCGGCCTCAACCCGTGAGCTCGCGCTAGAAGGTCCACCGCCTGACGGGACGGAATCCCAAACTCTAGCGCAAGCCCCGGCATCGGCCGTGGTGCCCGGATCGCCAACGCGCCGGAACCGATAGCCTCGGGCAGGCCCGGCAGCCATTGCGGGCCCTTCAACCTCTCACCGCGTTGATCAGGTCGGCCAGCAGACCGTAGGCGGTGGTCTCGGGCCCCGGGTTCTCCTCGACCAAGGTGAGCCCAGGGAGAACGTCCGCGTGGAAGGTGATGGCGGAGGAGGTCCCCGTCACACCGAAGAGCGGATCGCCGACCTCGACCTCCTCGGGCCGGACGCTGGCGCTCACGCCCTCCGAGGTGCGCTCCGCCCGGCACACGAGCTTCCAGCGCTGGCCTCGGGCCCGGGCCGCGGCCACAGCCTCAGCCGTCAGGCCTTGGATGCCCTGGCGCTCCACCTGATCCGGCTTGAGAGGCGTATCCATCAGGACGGTCACCAGCGCGGCCACCTTGACGGCCGCGTCCCAGCCCAGGACATCGCCGCTCGGGTCCGTCTCGGCCACACCGATCGACTGGGCATAGGCCAGGGCATCCTCAAAGCTCTGGCCTTCCTCCATCCGGGTCAGGATCAGATTGGTGGTCGAGTTGAGGATGCCGCGGAAGGAGAGCAGGCGTGCCCCGGGCATGGCCTCCCGCCATAGCGAGAAGACGGGAGCGCCGTCCATGACCGCGGACTCGAAGTAGAAGCGCCGACCTCGGGCCCGAGCCAGATCGCTCAACTCGCAGTAGGCGTGAACGACCGGACCTTTGTTGGCCGAGATCACGTGCATCCCCGCCTCCAGGCCCGCCCTGAGGTGATCGACGGCCGGCTGTCCGGTCTGGTAGTTCACCGGTGTGGCCTCGAAGAGAACGTTGGCTCTGCTGGCCCGGATGAGCTCGAGATTGGCCGCCGGCGCCCGGACAGCCGAGAGTGAGGCGAGGGATTGGCCAGCTCCGGCCAGCTTGAGCGCCGCCTCGAGATCGATTCCCTCGGGGTTGAGTGCGGCGCCGTGTTTCCCGGTGGCAATGGCCACGACCCGCCAGTCGAGGCCATATCGCTGGCGAAGCTCGACGCGCTTGGCTATGAGCAAGCGAGCAAAGGCGCGCCCGACGTTGCCGAAGCCGAGCAGGGCCAGGTCACAGGAGTGTCTGTTCATGGGTACCTGGTCTGCGGTGGAGGGCATTGGATCGTGGCGCAACGGTACACGAGGACATAGGCAGTTGTCAAGCAGGTCACCGGCACCGGCTCTGGCAACAGCGAGATCGAGTCCCAATGCCAGCAGGCGACCCGGCGCCCAAGCTGCCTCCCCTGCGCGCGGCAGCACTCTGGCAGTTCCCTAGCGTCGGATTCGGCAAATCTCCGGATTTGGGTTGCCGTTCACGACGAATTGGGCTATACTGGATGTACCTCCGGGCAACACGACAAAAGGCGCCTTTCATGGCAGCGATCGGTCCCCTGGACAAGCGGATCGTGGATCTCTTGATGCAGGACGGCCGCATGCCCTGTGCGGAGATCGCGCGTCGCATTGGCAGCGTGTCCGAGCGAACGGTCCGTTACCGGCTTGACCGGATGGTTCGGCAAGGTCTCCTACAGCTGGTGGCGATTCCGAACCCAAAGGCGCTCGGCTACTCCGTGATTGCCGACGTGTTCCTCGAGGTTGAGCCGGGGGCCATCCTCGAGGTCGCGCGCAGAATGGCGGAGTATGAGTGCGTATCCTACGTTGGGTGTTCGATGGGGGACGTCGACGTAAGCATCCAGGTCGTGGCCCACGACAATGACGAGGTCTACACCTTTGTCACCGAAGTGGTAGCTAATGTCCCCGGGGTGCGGAAGACGACGACCCTGATCGTTCCCCGGATTGTCAAAGACATCTACCAATGGCGTATACCGCCCTCAGCATGCGCCCAGGCGGCGACGGCCGCTTCTAGCCAGATTGAGAAGCCGCAACCGAGCCGGCTGGCGGAGGGTTTTCCCTTATCGGGGCGGCGCAAGTGAGATTAAGACGCGCTCGCGGATTGTCCATCAATACCAGGGGCGAATTCTCGCAAGCGGAAGCTCATTGAAGCTTCCCTGCCGTCCAGGAAATCCCTCCGGATGAGGCGTCAAGAGTGCCTCCCGCGGCCGAGGATGGCGTGACGGACGATCGCCCGCTACCAGTGCGGCACGGGTGTCGCTTGACGACAGCGGCCTCGATCCGGTACCCACCATGCATGGGTGAAGGCCCCTCCTTAGCGGTGAGCCGGAGTTAACTACTTGCTGGTGGTGTTCGGCCTTGACGCCCGAAGCGGGCTGACTCTCGGCCCGCAAGGCGGAGGTGTCGCATGGCCCAGGAATGTGCCGTAGAGCTACGGCAGGTGACCAAGCGCTTCGCCGACGTCGCAGCGGTGCGCCACATGTCTCTCGAGGTGCCAGACGGCGAGTTCTTCTCCCTTCTCGGCCCCAGCGGTTGTGGCAAGACCACCACGCTTCGGCTGATTGGCGGCTTCGAGATTCCGACGGAGGGCGAGATCTGCATTGGAGGCGAACCCCAGGGATACAAGCCTCCGTATCAGCGTCCTGTCAACACCGTCTTCCAGAACTACGCGCTGTTTCCACACATGAATGTCTACGAGAATGTAGCCTTCGGTCTCCAGATGCAGAAGGTGCCCATTGACGAGGCGCGTCGCCGAGTGGCGGAGGCGCTGGAGATGGTTCGCCTATCCGGTCTTGACAAGAGGAGGCCGAATCAGCTCTCCGGTGGCCAGCAACAGCGCGTGGCACTCGCCCGAGCACTGGTTAACCATCCGAAAGTGCTTCTGCTGGACGAACCGCTCGGGGCGCTCGATCTGAAGCTTCGGAAGGCAATGCAGCTGGAGCTTAAGGCTTTGCAGGAGAGAGTGGGGATCACTTTCGTCTATGTGACTCACGATCAGGAAGAAGCTCTGACCATGTCCGATCGCATCGGTGTCATGTGTCAGGGAGAGCTGCTGCAGGTGGGGACGGCCCTCGAGGTCTACGAGTCACCCCAGAGCCGCTTTGTGGCGGACTTCATTGGCGACTCGAACTACCTAGCGGGGGACGTGCTATCGGTCGACCAGGGCGTCGCCGAGGTGGCCCTTGCCCCGGACGTTCGGGTGAGGGCGCCTGCAGCCCCCGATGTACGTCAGGGAAAGCGGGCCAGCGTCACCTTCCGGCCCGAGAAGATGCACATCAATGCCGCACCTGATCCGTCATCGAACCAGTTGACCTGTGTCATTACGGATGTGGTCTACACAGGCTCGACCACAACCTACGTCGTGGCATTTCGGGATGCACCCCGGATCATGGTTCGTCAGATCAATGAAGAGGTATCGGTGGGAGCGGTAGCTTCTCCTGGTGACCAGGTGACGATCTCCTGGCCAGTAGGTGTGAGCAAAGCCTTCCTCGAAGAGGGAGCAGGGGACTGAGCGCGATGATCGAGGCTCTGCGGCGTCGTCCCGGACTGAGGGCAGGCGCGCTCATCCTGCCGGCCACGGCGTTCCTCGTCGTCTTCTTTGTGGCGCCCCTCTTCATTGTCCTGGCATACAGCTTTCTCGAGCGGGGGACGTACGGCGGCGTCGTCTGGGCGTTCACCTTGGAGAACTTCCGCCGCGCCTTCGACCCCCTCTACCTCAGAACCTTCCTGCGTTCAGCCTACATCGCAGGCGCGACAACCCTCCTCACACTTGTCCTGGGCTATCCCTTCGCTTATTTCATCGCCACCCGCAGGCCCCAAACGCGCAATGTCTTGCTGCTGGCGCTGATGATCCCGTTTTGGACGAACTTCTTGATCCGGACCTATGCCTGGCTCACGATTCTTCGGACCAACACGGGACTGCTCAACGCCGCGCTCTTGTCTCTCGGCCTGATCCGGGAGCCACTGCCGCTATTCGGCAACGACTTCGCCATCCTTCTCGGCCTCGTGTATGGCTGGTTTCCCGACATGGTGCTGCCGCTCTTCGCCGCGATCAGCCGTCTTGATCCATCCCTGCTTGAAGCAGCCCGGGACCTCTACGCCAGCAACCGTCAGGTCTTCCTGCGTGTCGTCTGGCCCCTGACGTTGCCGGGCGTAGCGGCAGGTTCAATCCTCGTGTTCATCCCTTCCCTGGGAGCCTTCATCACCCCGACCCTGCTGGGTGGTGGGAGATCCCTGATGATTGGCAACATCATCAACAACCAGTTCCTGGCTGCTCACGACTGGCCCTTTGGCGCCGCACTCTCAACGATCATGATCGGGATCATGCTCCTGGCGACAATCGGCTACCTCCGTATCGTGCGAAGGCAGGCCTAGGTGGCCATCCTCGAGCGATCCGTTGGAACGAAGAGGAATGGGGCCTACACCGGGCGCTGGGGTGCTTTCCGCTCTCGCCTGGGCGGGCGTCTGCTCTCCGCGCATGGCATTGTGCTCTTCGCCTTCCTCTACCTCCCCATCGTGGTCCTTGTGGTCTTCTCTTTCAACAACTCGCGCTTCTTGGCTCAGTGGGAGGGGGTGACCCTGCGGTGGTACGGCCAACTGCTCGACGACAGTCAAGTCGCCGTAGCCCTGTGGAACAGCCTTTTCGTCGCCGTGGTCTCCACGCTCATCTCGACGGTGCTTGGCACACTGGCGGCGATGGCGATGGAGCGCTACGACTTCAGAGGCAAACTGGCCGCCGACATCATGCTCTACCTGCCCATCATCCTGCCGGACATTGCCCATGCCATCATGCTGCTGGTGTGGTTCAACATGGTCGGCATCGGCTTCACTCCCTGGCGGGTAGACCTCTTCGGCCTGCGACTGGCGGTCCCCTACTCGGTGATCATTGGCCATGCCTCTTTCAACGTCTCTTTCGTCGCCGTCATCGTGAGGGCACGCCTTGCCAACATGGACCGCACGCTCGAAGAGGCGGCGCAGGATCTCTATGCCAACACCTGGCAGACCTTCCGCCGTGTAACGCTACCGATGATGATGCCTGGGATCGTTGCCGGCGCGCTTCTGGCCTTTACCCTGTCGTTGGACGACTTCGTCATCACTTTCTTCACCAGCGGTGCTGGCTTCAACACGCTGACGGTCTTCGTGTTTGGTCTGGTCAAGAAAGGGATCACGCCTAAGATCAATGCCATTTCGACGCTCATGGTGGCTTTCTCGCTCCTCTTGGTTCTGATCTCTCGGGTCTTGCAGAAGCGAGGAGGGGAGGGCGGCGAGGTCCCAATCGGGGCCTTTTGAGCGTCCGAGGCTCTCGACGAGGCGGACTTGTGAATTGCGACGGCCTCTGAGTCTGACAGAAGGAGGAGGAGATGAAGACGCGTTGGATTGCCATCGGGGTTCTCCTGTCGATGTTCCTCTCGGCGTGCGGCCGCGCCACGGCGACGCCCGAAGTGCCCGCCACAGGGGTTCCCGCCATTCAGCCGGCGAGCGAGATCCAACTCTTCAACTGGTCGGAGTACATCGATCCCGCTATCTACGATCTGTTCAGGCAAGAATACGGGATCACTGTGATCGAGAGCAACTTCGCCAGCAACGAGGAGATGCTCGCCAAGCTCCAGGGCGGAGGCGCGGGCTATGACCTGATCGTCCCATCCGACTACTACGTCGGCATCATGATCGAAGAGGGCATGCTGGCTGAGCTGGACCACTCGGTGATCACCAACCTAGGGAACCTGGCCCAGCGCTTCCAGGACGTGCCCTACGATCCGGGGAACCGGTACTGCGTTCCGTACCAGTGGGGGACTTCAGGCCTCGGCTACAACTCATCACTCATGGATGCACCCCAGAGCTGGTCTGTGCTCTTCGATCCCGATCCCAATGCTGTCTACTACGGGCGCACAACCATGCTCGATGATCCGCGTGAAGCCTTCGCCGCCGCGCTCATCTACCTCGGCTACAGCGCCAACACGACGGACGACGCCCAACTGGAAGAGGCCAAGCAGGCGCTGATCCGGGCCAAGGCCGCACTCCTGGGCTATGACAGCGACCAGTTTGAGGACCTCCTGGCAGCGGGTGAGACTGTCATGGCTCACGGCTGGAACGGGGATATCCTGATGGGGCAGGCAGAGAACCCAGATATTAGCTATGTCATCCCCCAAGAGGGCGGTGTGGTGTGGATTGACAACATGTGCATCCCGATCACCACAACCCCGGAACGCAGACTCGCAGCCGAGATGTTCATCAACTTCATCCTCCGGCCGGACATTGGGGCAATGGTCTCCCAGTTCACATACTATGCCACTCCCAATCAAGCCGCCGAGGCCTACCTGGATGAGGATTTCCTTTCAGACCCGATCGTCTACCCTCCGGCGGATGTACTCGAAAGGCTTCAGTACATCGAGCCGCTGGGAGAATACGAGTCGGTCTACCAGCGGTTGTGGGACGAGGTCAAAGCCGCTCCATAGCCCGCATCGGGATGCTCTCGATCACTTGGGGGCGATCCTGTAGGCACCGCCGAGGCCCTTTCTGAGGGACGGCGGCGCGCCCGTGAATCGGTGGGGGGCGAGTCGCCTCCAAGCCTCGGGGCTGAACGCGCAGGAGCACCCGCTGGACCTGTATCCACGGCTGCGAACGAGGAGGTACACAATGAGAGCCCTGGTGGTCGGCTCAGGAGGTGTCGGCGAGTCCGTGGCGGTACTTGCCCAGGACCTCCCCTGGCTCAAGAGGATTGTGCTGGCAGACATCAACGCCAAGCGGCTGCGCGAGGTCAAGGGCAAGCTCCGCAATCCGAAGAAGTTCTCGCTTGAGCCGGTCAACGCAAAGAACAGGAGCCAGGTCGCCGAGCTGGCCAACAAGCACAAGGTGGACCTGATCCTGAATGCCGTTGATCCTTTGTTCAACGAGAGCATCTTCAACGCCGCCTTCCAGTATGGGTGCACCTACATGGACTTGGCGATGACGCTCTCGACGCCGCATCCTGCCGATCCTTTCCGCCTGTGCGGCATCAGACTTGGGGACTACCAGTTCGAGCGCGCCCAGAGATGGGAAAAGAGGGGCCTGCTCGCACTCCTGGGGATGGGTGTTGAGCCGGGCTTGTCTGACGTCTTCGCCAAGTACGCCGAGAAACACCTCTTTGACGAGATCGACGAGGTCGGTGTGCGTGACGGAGGCAATCTGGAAGTGCGCGGTTGCGAGTTCGCCCCCAACTTCTCTATCTGGACCACGATCGAAGAGTGCCTGAACCCACCTGTGATCTGGGAGAAGAGCCAGGGATGGTACACCACCGAGCCTTTCTCCGAGGCCGAAACCTTTGATTTCCCGGAGGGCATCGGGCCGCTGGAGTGCGTCAACGTCGAGCATGAAGAGGTCTTGCTCGTCCCCCGCTGGGTAGAGTGCAAGCGCGTGACCTTCAAGTACGGCCTCGGGGAGAAGTTCATCGGTGTGCTCAAGACGCTCAAGATGCTTGGCCTGGACAACAAACACGCCATCGAGGTCAAGGGCGTCAAGGTCGCCCCGCGCGATGTGGTCGCCGCGTGTCTACCCGACCCGGCGCACCTGGGAGACAAGATGTTCGGCCAGACTTGTGCCGGTACTTGGGTGAAGGGCAAGAAGGACGGCAAGCCGCGCCAGGTGTACCTGTACCAGGTGGCCGATAACGAGACCTGCATGAAGAAGTACGGCGTTCAGGCCGTGGTCTGGCAGACGGCGGTCAACCCGATCATCGCCATGGAGCTGCTCGAGACCGGGGTCTGGAAAGGTCAGGGGGTGCTGGGACCGGAAGCCTTCGACCCGGACCCGTTCCTGGAGCGGATGCCCAAGTACAACTTCCCCTACGGGATCAAGGAGATGGCATCCTGATCTCCGCCCCGACCGTGCCCGGCCCCCTGGGGCTGTGGACCGGGCACAGTCCGGAGAGCCTGGGCCCGCGCCTGCTCCACCTCAACAAGTTGCGCCCGTTGGGAGCGTTCCATGCCGCAATCCTTGCACGATGCACTCGAGTACTCACACCAATGGCTGGAGATCATCAAGAACCCTCAGGTCTCCCAGGAGGAAGGCAAGCGGATCATCGAAGAGGCGACCTATAACTTCGCCGAGCACTTCAACAAGGGCTGGCTCGAGTACCGCAAGTCTGTGACGGAGGCCGGCGACTGGGCGGCGACCGAGTGGACCGGGCGGGGTGCCATCTTCCAGGACGTCCTGGGGCGCGAGTACATCGACTGCCTCGGCGGTTTCGGGATGCTCAATCATGGCTGGAGCCAACCCGAGATCGTCGCCGCCGTCCAGGCACAGCTTCTGCGCACCCCCATGCCGACGCAGGAACTCATCGACCCTCTGCGCGGCGCCCTGGCCCGGTTGATGGCCCAGATCACCCCAGGAGACATCCGCTACAGTTTCTTTGCTGCTAGCGGCACCGAGGCGATCGAAGGGGCGATCAAGCTGGCCAAGATGTACACCCGCAAGCCGGGATTCATTGCTGCCCTCAACGGATTTCACGGCAAGACGTTGGGGTCGCTGAGCTTGATCGGCAAGGCCGACTTCCGCGATCCGGTTGGGATCCTTTACGGCGGGCCTGTCTATCACGTCCCCTTCGGCGACGCAGCCGCGGTGGAACGGCAGCTGGACATCTGCCAGCGGGTTGGCATCGGGATCGCCGGCGTGCTCATGGAGCCGATCCAGGGCGAGGCCGGCGCCATCGTACCTCCCGACGATTTCTGGCCTCGCATCCGCCAGGCCACCCGCGAGCATGACGCCCTGCTGATCGCCGACGAGGTCCAGACTGGCCTTGGCCGGACGGGCAAGCTCTGGGGTGTCGATCACTGGCAGGTCGAGCCCGACATCCTGGCCGTGGCCAAGTCGCTGGGCGGCGGGGTCATGCCGGTCAGCGCCTTCTGTTCCACCGCCGAGATCTGGCAGTGCATGATGTCCCCCAATCCGTTCATCCATACCACCACGACCGGCGGGGGACCGCTGGCCTGCAGCGCGGCGATTGCCTCGATTCATGTTACGCTGCGCGACCGACTGTGGGAGCAGGCGGCCCAGAAAGGCGAATATCTGATCCCCCGCCTTCGCCTCCTTGCCGAACGCTACCCCCAGATCTACCGCATGATCACCGGCCGAGGACTGCTCATCGGTCAGCATTTCCATACCCCCGAGATCGGTTATCGCGTAGCGGCTGGCCTGTTCAGGCGCGGTGTGCTGGTTTCCGGAACCCTCACCAACGCACATACCGTCCGCATCGAACCGCCACTCGTCATCACCTACGAGCAGATTGACGCGGTTCTGAACCGATTGGAAGATACGCTGGCCGAGGTCGGTCGTTCACTGTAGCCGGCGGCATCATGCTGCCGGAAGGAGGGATCGGTGCCGGGGAAAGAGGCTGCATCGCAGCGCAGTCCGGAAGAGATCATCCGCCTCAACCGGAAGCATGTGTTCTTCTCGTGGTCGGTGCAGAAGTCGGTGGACCCGATCCCGGTGGTCGGCGGTCAGGGTGTCTACTACTGGGACGCCGATGACCGGCGCTACCTCGACTTCTCATCCCAGCTGATGAACCTGAACATTGGCTACCAGCACCCAAAGGTCGTCGCCGCCATCCAGGAGCAGGCGGGCCGGCTGTGCGCGGCGCACGCGGCCGCGGCGCACGAGCCCAAGGGCGTCTTGGGCCAGCGCATCGCCCAGGTCACGCCCGGCGACCTCAACAAGGTCTTCTTCACGCTGGGCGGCGCCGAAGCCAATGAGAACGCAATCAAGTTCGCCCGCCTGTACACCGGCCGGCAGAAGATCCTGGCCCGCTACATCTCCTACCACGGTGCAACCTACGGCGCTGTCACCTTGAGCGGCGACTACCGCCGCCCGCCGGTTGAGCCGGGGATCCCCGGCGTCATCCACTGCTTCGACCCCTATTGTTACCGCTGTGTCTTCGGTCACACACCCGAGAGCTGCCATCGCGAGTGCATCACGCATATCGAGCAGATGATCCAGTATGAGAACCCCGACACGGTCGCAGCGCTGTTCATGGAGGGCGTGACCGGCTCCAACGGCATCCTTGTCCCTCCAGATGACTACTGGCCGCGGCTGCGCGAGATCACCCGCAAGTACGGCATCCTGCTGATCTCCGATGAGGTGATGAGCGGCTTCGGCCGCACCGGAAAGTGGTTCGCGGTGGACCACTGGGATGTCGTCCCCGATATCATGACCATCGCCAAAGGCCTGACCTCGGGCTACCTGCCCCTGGGCGGCGTCGTCGTCTCGGATCCCATCGCGCAGCACTTCGAGGACAAGATGCTCTTCATGGGGCTGACCTACTACGGCCATCCCCTGTCGTGCGCGGCGGCCATCGCCACCCTGGACGTGTATGAGCAGGAGAACCTGATCGAGAACAGTCGGCGGATGGGAGAAGTCCTGGCGGCGGAGCTGGCCCGGATGAAGGCCCAGCACCCGGCCATCGGCGACGTGCGGTCGATCGGTCTCTTCTCAGCCATCGAGCTGGTCAGAGATCGCGAGAGCCGCGAGCCGATGAGCCAGAATGTCATGAACGCGATCAAGTCCCACCTGCTGGCCGATGGACTGACAACCTTCATCAACAGGAACATGGTCTTCGTTTGCCCTCCGCTGATCATAACCCAGGACGAATTGCTGGCCGGATTGGCGATCATCGAACGGGCAATCGCCGCTGAGGCGGGGTAGGGTTCGCCTCCGACTTCCGAAGTCCAAAGGACTTCGGAAGTCGGAGGCGAAGGACCTTTCAAGCCACTCGGAGGTCAAGCACGCATGAGCCGCGATCTGGATCTGACCAAGACCCGCGCCATGTTCAGCCGTGCCCAACAGGTCATGCCCTGGGGCGTGAGCTCCAACTTCCGCTACTGTGGAGAGGATACGCCGGTGATCTCTCGCGGGCAGGGCGCCTATGTCTGGGACGTCGACGGAAACCGCTTCATCGACTACCGCCTGGCCTTCGGGCCGGTCATCCTTGGCCATGCCGACCCACGTGTCAACCGGAGGGTGCACCAGGCCATCGATGACGGGACGCTCTTCGCCCACACTCACGTCCTCGAGATCGAGCTGGCCGAAAAGATCGTGCGGATGTGCCCCGGCGTCGAGATGGTCCGATTCGCCAACTCGGGCACTGAGGCGACCATGCACGCTCTGCGCGTCGCCCGGGCCTACACCAACCGGGAGAAGATCATCAAGTTCGAGGGAACCTACCACGGGTTTCATGACTACCTCCTGTGGTCGACAGCCTACACCGCCTATGGTTCGATCGGCTCGCGTCACAGCCCAACGCCCGTCTCGAACTCATCCGGAATCCCCGGCTGTCTACGTGATCTGGTGATCCTGCTGCCCTTCAACGACTTCGAGATGTTGGACGGGACGGTCCGGGCCCGCTGGGGTGAGATCGCCGCCATCATCGTCGAGCCGATCGCCGCCAACATGACCAGCATCATGCCGGAACCTGGCTGGCTGGAGCACATCCGCCGCCTGTGCGATGAGTTCGGCATCGTCATGATCGTGGACGAGGTCAAGACCGGGTTCCGCATCGCCCGCGGCGGCGCCACCGAGTACTTCGGCGTCAAGGGTGACCTGATGACCTACGCCAAGTCGTTGGCCAACGGCTACCCGTTGGCGGCCATTGGCGGCTCGAAAGAAGTCATGAGCGTGATCGAGCCCGGCCACATGGCCCACGGCGGCACGTACTGCAGCAACGCCGCTGGCGTGGCAGCTGCGCTTGCCACGCTGGAGGTGATCGAGACCACCGACGCCCTCAAGACAATCGCCGCACGCGGCAAACGGTTGACGGAAGGCATCGATGAGATCCTGACGGAGGCCGGCCTCGAGCACGCCCTGACCGGCATGCCGGCCATGTTCTCATTCGTCCTCGGCCTCTCACAGCCGCCGCGTGAGTTCCGCGACCTTGAGGGGATGGACACGAAGCGCTACGCGGCTCTCCAGAAGGCTATGCGCGCCCGCGGGGTGGAGTATGAACGTGACGCCAAGGAGCCGTGGTTCGTGTGTGAGGCCCATTCCGAGGCAGACGTTGAACTCACCCTCTCGGCACTGGCGGAGGCGGTCAAGGAGGTCTAGCCAGCACCTTGTGCCCTGAGGCCTGCTTCTCGACTCCGCGGCTGGCGGCCACCCGACGCTTTCCGCCAGCCCACATGGACACGAGCAGGCAGCAACAGCCACATCGGAAGGCCAGGAGAGAACCTTGAGCCAAGGGCTGTTCGATGAGATGGCCCAGAGCATCCTCGACGGCGAACCCGATATCGCAGCGGCGCTGGCCAAACGGGCCGTAGCCGAGGGGGTCGACCCTCTGGATGCAGTCAACAGGGGATTTCTCATCGGTGTGAACCGCGTCGGCGAGATGTTCGGCTGCGGGGAGGCCTTCCTTCCCGATCTCGTCTTGGCCGGCGAGGCGATGAAGGCCGCCGTCGCCGTGCTCGATCCAGAACTGGCAAAGGGCGGCCGGCACCGGCAGACCTTGGGCAAGGTGGTGATAGGCACTGTCCAGGGAGACATCCACGACATCGGCAAGACACTGGTCGCCACCCTGCTGGCCGCTGGCGGCTTCGAGGTCCACGACCTCGGGGTAGACATCTCGGCCGAGGAATTCGCCGAGACTGCGCGGCAGATCGGTGCCAACGTTGTTGGCCTAAGTGCCCTGCTGACCACGACCATGGTCTACCAGAAGACGGTAGTCGAATCGCTGGACAATCTAGGGCTCCGGCCGAAGGTCAAGGTGCTGGTCGGTGGTGCTCCGGTGACGCGGACTTGGGCCGAACAGATCGGCGCAGACGGCTATAGTGAGGATGCCATCGGCGCCGTGGCGGAGGCCAAGAGATTGATGGGGGTCGCCTTATGAGAGTCTTGCTCCTTGGAACTGGATCGGTGGGAGAGGCCATTGCGCTCGTTGCCCACAATCGGCCCTGGCTCGAAAGCCTGGTCCTGGCGGACTACAACCTCGAACGCGCCCGGACAGTCCAGGCCCGCTTGGGGCCGCCGGAGGCATTCCCGATCGAGCAGGTCGATGCGGGTGATACCGCGCGGATCGTCCAGCTGGCCCGCCAGCATCGGGCCAACCTGATCATGAACGCCGTGAGCAATATCTACAATGACTCGGTGTTTGACGCGGCCTTCGAGGCCGGATGCGGGTACATTGACATGGCAATGTCGGGCACCGGTGTCGACATGGGCAGCTACCAGTTCAGCCAGGCCGCACGCTGGCAGCAGAAAGGGCTGCTGGCCTTGCTGTGCATGGGGATGGATCCGGGCGTCTCGGATGTCTTTGCCAAGTACGCCGAGAAGCATCTCTTCGACGACATCGACGAAATCGGCATCCGCGACGGCGCCAATCTGACCCTACAGGGCTACACATTCGCACCGACCTTCTCGGTGATCGACACCGTGGAGGAGTGCACCGACCTTCCGCTTATCTGGGAGCGCGAGCGGGGATGGTATACGGCGGAACCGTTCTCCGAGCCTGAGCTTTTCCATTTCCCCGAAGGGATCGGCCCGCTCAAGTGCATCAACATCGAGCACGAGGAGGTGGTGCTGGTGCCGCGTTGGATCAAGTGCCGGCGGGTCACTTTCAAGTACAGCCTCGACGACGAGTTCCTGAGCGTCATCAAGGCCATCAAGACGCTGGGGCTGGAGAGTGACGTCCCGGTGGACGTCAAAGGGGTGCGGGTTGCGCCACGCGATCTCCTGGCTGCTCTGCTTCCCGACCCTGCCGACCTGGGGGACAAGATGAAGGGCAAGACCTGCGTCGGCACATGGGTCAAGGGCACCAAGCACGGCAAGCCTCGCCAGGTTTTCCTATACCAGTCCACGGACAACGCTTTCAGCATGGGGCGCTACGGCTGCCAAGCCGTTGGACTCCAGACCGGGATCGGGCCGGTGATCGCCATGGAACTCCTGGCCACAGGCGTCTGGCACGGGCAGGGCGTCCTCGGCCCAGAAGCGTTCGATCCCGACCCGTTCCTGGCACGCATGTCTGCGTTCGACCTTCCCTACGGGATCGTCGAGATGGGAAATGACACGTGAACGGCGGCCGGCCTCCAATCGAACCGCTGCGGACCCGCCAGAGACTGCACTGCCTGAGCGATCAACAACGCGGCCAACTTCAGGAAGCGACGCTTCAGATCCTGGAGGAAGTTGGTGTCCGCTTGCCTTCGGAAAGGGCGCTGGCTATTCTACCCAATCATGGGGCCTGGGTTGACCACAAGAAGCAAGTCGCCAGGTTTCGCAGAGAGCTCATCTTCCGGGCGAGGTCGAGCATGCTCTTCTCGGCGCGGCCGTGGGCGAGATGGGCGCCCACTGCGACCTGCCGGTCGAGACGGCGACCGGCGGCACGGACCAGCCTGTCCCTGACCTGCAGGCTGCCTATGAGCGCGCCATCAACTGGACGCTGCCGGTCCTGGCCTG
>CAYQUY010000021.1:17239-17461 GCA_964420755.1 uncultured Anaerolineaceae bacterium | reverse complement strand
CCGCAGCTCAGCAGTTCGAAGCTGGAGATGTGATCCACTGGTGGCATCCGCCTTCGGGGCGAGGCGTCCGGACCCGCTGCTCGGACGATCTCCTCTGGCTGCCCTTCGTCACCGCCCATTACGTGGAGGCGACCGGCGACGAGGGTGTCCTGTCCGAGAACCTCCCCTTCCTCGAAGGCGATCCCCTGCAGCCGGATGAGGCGGAACGCTATGGTCTGTATG
>CAYQUY010000021.1:0-17229 GCA_964420755.1 uncultured Anaerolineaceae bacterium | reverse complement strand
GTCTGTATGCGAGCGGTCTCGAGACCGACTCGCTGCACGAGCACTGCCGCAGGGCGCTGGAGAGGGGTTTGACGGCCGGCGCTCACGGTCTCCCGCTGATCGGGACCGGCGACTGGAATGACGGGCTCAACCGTGTGGGCGCAGCAGGGCGGGGGGAGAGCGTCTGGCTGGGTTGGTTCCTGCACGCGACGCTGACCCGCTTTGCCGACCTGAGCGAGCGTGTCGGGCACAGCGACCACGCGGCCGAGTATCGGCGGCTCGCCGGAAAGCTGTGCGCCGCAGTTGAGTCGGCGGGGTGGGACGGGAAGTGGTATCGCAGGGCCTACTACGACAGCGGGCAGCCGCTGGGCTCGTCCCAGAACGAGGAATGGCGGATCGATTCGGTGGCTCAGTCCTGGGCGGTCCTTTCGGGAGCGGCCGATCCCAAGCGGGCCGAGCAGGCCATGCGCCAGGTCCGGGAGAGGCTCATTGTGCCGAACGAGGGGCTCATCCTGCTGGCAGCTCCCCCTTTCGACAAGGCGCCCCATGATCCAGGGTACGTCAAGGGCTACCCGCCCGGCGTGCGCGAAAACGGCGGCGCCTATCAGCACGCCGCGATGTGGACCGTTTGGGCGTTCCTCGAACTCGGACGGACGGAGGAAGCCTACACGCTCTTCCAGATGCTCAACCCGGTCAATCGCACAGACACGCCGGAGAAGGTTCGCCGGTATCAGGCGGAGCCCTACGTTGTGGCGGGAGATGTCTTGAGCGAGCAGTCTCGGGTGGGGCGGGGCGGCTGGACGTGGTACACGGGATCCGCAGCATGGATGTACCGCCTGGGGCTGGAGGGGATCCTCGGGATCCGCAGGACCGGCGACCATCTTGAGATCGCTCCCCGTGTCCCAAGGGCCTGGCCTGGCTACCAGGTCCGCTACCGCCATGGCCGCGCGGTCTACGAGATCGACGTGCGAAACGAGGGAGATGCCTCCCAGGGGGTCAAAGAGGTGCGACTGGACGGGAGGGTTCTTTCGGATCTTAGGATCCCGCTGGAGGATGATGGCAAGAGCCACAAGGTGAGGGTTGTGAGCGGATGAGCGAAGTCCTTCAGAGGGGATGAAACTCGTTCTGGGGAATGTCGATTCTGCCACGGATGTTGTAGCCGGAGAGCCGAAGGCCAGTCGTCAGAGCGCGCGGCGCAGGAGCGATGCGCCCCTGCCACGACAAGTCTGAGCTTCGATTTCCCGTGGCACTTCCCGGAGGCAGAGGTGTTGCCGCGGGCTCGGTGAGCTTTGGGGCGCGCCGGGGAGGGCCCGTATATAGCGTGGTTGGGCGGAGTGCACGAATGCGGGTCAGCGAGATGCGCTCGGTCGCTTGACTTACATCATGACATATGATATAAAGCGGCCGAAGGGAGATTGAGCCAATGGCAGCGGTGATGGTCGTTTCACCTGACGATGTGCGGGAAGCCCGTCATGTCCTGGGCCTCACGCAGTTACAGGCTGGTGTAGTGTTCGGCGGCGTGCGCCCGGAAACCATTAGCCGCTGGGAGCGGTCGTCGATACGGCATCGCCCCCGAATAAGGCCGCTCCACGCTGACATCATGAGACAGTTTACGAAGGCGGCAGATCTCTTGCTGGAGCTTTACCCAGAGGATGATGACCGCTCAGCGTTCCTGAACTCTCCGCAGCGAGAGCTGGAAGGTCGAACGCCCATCGAGGCCATGCTGCAGGACCCACCGTACGGGGTTCGAGACGTCGTTCGTCTGCTAGGACGCATAGCGGAAGGCATTCCAACCTAGCCCGTGGAGAGTCCGTTAGGGCGTTGGCGTCGGGCGTTCGCAAGGCATAGGCCCCGCGCGATTCGCGGGGCTTGCTGGTATCGCGCCGTGTTCCACACGCGTCGGTAGTCTATCCTCACGATGGAGGGTGCTCTCCTCTCGGGCGGTCGCTACAACGCGGCGGGGGAGTTCGGGGCTCTCTACCTGTCGGAGACCCCTCAAGTCTGCGCTGCAGAGCTGGCACGCCGACCCGCGACACCACGGGATTACATCGTTGCCTCGATCAGGGTTACGCTTGGGCGGATATGCGACCTAACAGACGACGGCCTGCTGGCCGACCTCGGCCTGACATCGAGCCAGCTCAAAGCAGATGACTGGACCGACACGCAAGTCTTGGGCAAATTGGCGCGAGAAGCCGGATTCGAGGCTATCCTCGTACCGTCCGCGGCTGGTGACTTCAACAACCTCGTCATCTTCATGGATCGCCTAGGTGCAAGGTCAGAGGTCACGCTCGAAGATACCAGGGCGCTTACCTAGAATGACGGATTCGACAGCGAGATCTGCCCCTGGGAGGGTGGGACGGCGCCTCTCAGCCCGCGCAAGCTCACGCTGGAACGAACCGGGCCGGTTCGGCGCGATTCCCTGAGATGGTATTGGCGGGACGGGAGCTCTCGGCGCCGCTGGGGCCAATGCCCGAGCAAGGCAACCCGCGCCCTCCGTCCGCCCCTGGAGGCCATCGGCCGTGGGGACTGAAGACAAGCAAATCCTCCGCCGGTCTCCCGCGCCCCGGGCTTATGCAGCGACTTGGCTTCCCTTCGAAGTGGTCGGATAATCGGAGGTGAATGCCGGGTTCCCGGACCCTCTCCCGATCGGACCACGGCATGCCGCTGCCAGTCCGCTGAACCTGTTGGGAGGCAATTCCGACTTGCGGCTGTGGCGCGCGGCGATCAGAGGCGACCTGCGCCTGAGCCCCTTGCCTGCCAACATTCCACATCCCGATGCTGTTGAAGACCAGTTGAGCACGCCGCAGCGAGGCGGATGAATGAGACCCAGCAAGTTGGTTGCTTGCGAGACCTTCCCCTGCACCGATGTGGTGCATGCGGGCTACGTCGTCCCCGATGTCAACATGAAGCCTGAAAGCGTCTCCATCGTGATGATCTCGGAGGCCGCGCCTGCCGGTCGGGCTGACTACTACTATGCGGCCGGGGATCCCCTCTTCGCGCGCACAACCGTTCAGGCTTTCAACGACGCTGGGGCGAAGGTCGATTCCATTCGTGACATCCTGGGCCTGGGGGTGTACCTCACGACCGCCGTGAAGTGTGCCAAGACGGGGTACGGCATCAAGGCCGGCACGGTCCAGGAATGCTCCCTCCTCCTGGCGAAGGAGCTTTCCCTGTTTCCGAACGTGCAGGTGATCATGCTGATGGGAGACGTGGCGATTGGAGCCCTCAATCATATTGCCAGGCGAGCGGGGGAAGGCAGGGTGATCCCTGCCGGATCGACGTACAAGCTTCGCCGGGACGAGTACTCGAATGCCGGCAAGCGGGTCTTCCCCTCCTACTTGCAGGCCGGGCCCAGCTTCTTTGTCGAGAAGAGCAAGCGCAAGATGATTGCCGAGGACATCGCCGCCGCCTTGCGCCTGGTCAGGTAGGACAACTCCACCTGTGGCTTACTTTCGTCACCCGCAGAGGGCGTTGGGTGACCGCGAGAGCGCGTGGCGGCGGTCCGAGCCAACACCCGGCGCGGTGAGGGCGTGGTGGGGATCGTGGCATGGGGGCCAATGGCATGCGAAGGCTCCGTCCGTCGCGCAAGTCCAAAGCCCGTCGATTCGGTTGAATCGGTCGGAATATTGCCCCATAATAGAGGGTGCCCGCAGGGTCGTCCGAATCATGTTGCGGCAGGAAAGCTGTTCCTTCGCCGCCAACGGATCGGAGGCGATCCGCGGCCGTTGCGTGGCTGGAAGCCACCCCCCGGGGTAGCCCCGCCAAGGAGAATCAACGAGTCTCCGCCATTGCATCGCCTTGAAAGGCCGAAGGGGCACAGCCAGGGGATCCGAGAAAAGGAGGCATTCTCATGGCTCGAGTGAAAGCTGAAGTGCCCTGGGAGGTAGCGTTCCCCCAGGTCTGTGCCCGCTGCACCGCGCCGGCCGCAAAGGTCGTCCGCATCCAACGCCAGAAGCCTTCGGCCCAGCGGTGGTTCCTCTGGTTTGGCCTCCTTGGCTCGGCCATCGCCAGCGCAAGGAAAGGAGGTTCCCTGCGCTTCGAGATCCCCTACTGTGCAGAGTGCCATCGGAAAGACCGGATTCTCTTCTGGCTGACCTTGAGCATTGCGGTGCTGAGTCTGGTCTTTCTGTGCGGGTCCTTGCCCCTAGTGACCGCGTCTAGCAAGGGCTCAGATGTAACCAGCATTGTGGGGAGTCTGAGCATGATCGTCGGCGGATTGGGGCTTGTGATCGCCACACCGGCGCTGGCTATTGCCTCCAATGTGCAGAAAGCTGTGCACATCGGCCTCGTCAACGAGCGCGACGAAAGCGTCGTTCTGGCATTCCGCAGTCAGCCCTACTTTGAGCGGTTCACGCGCGAGAACTTGGAGAAGGTCGTCACCTTCTCGCTGAGCCACGACAAAGAGCTGCCGTTGCCAATAGCCGAGGCCATTTCCGCTGTAGGCCAGCGTATCGACGACCGAGATCCGCGCTCTCCCGAAAGCCTGAAGGGCTACTTTGAGCGAGGGCAATTGCATGTGCGGGCCGGGATGTACAGCGCCGCCATCACCGATCTGGACCAAGTCGTCGCAGTGACCGGCCTTGACAATCCATACTTCCTCGAGGCTCGATTCTTCCGCGGTCAGGCGTACATGCAGTTGGGAAACAAAGCCCAGGCTCAGACTGATCTGGAGAGCTACATCCAGGCGGCCAGCAACAAGGGCAGGGTGCGGCAGGCGAAGCGCTGGATCAACGACTTGAAGAGGTCGTAGGGGAAGACATGGACGAGTCTCGAGGGTTGGCGGCCGGAGAGAGTCCACCTGACGACGCGGCACGCGTGTACATCGGCAGGCGATTCAAAGAAGGAGCCTCGCGGAAGGCGATTGTGCAGGAGTTGATCCAGCGAGGCTACGACCCGAGGATCGCCCAGGACATGGTCGGCAGAGCACTTCACAAGCAAGTAGGGTCGACGCGGAAGGCTGGCCTGGGCTACCTTATCGCGGGCATTCTCGTGACCGCGGCCTTTCTCGGGGCGACGATTGCCGGCTATAACAGTGCTGCGGAGCATGGGGGGACCTACTTCATCTATTGCGGCTTGATCCTGCTGGGCATCTACCTGACCGTTCGCGGCATCGTGCAGCTGATGCGTGGGCGCGAGGTCAAGTAGCTCTTCAGACTTCGACCCATGGCCGCCGTGCGACGTGGTGCAAAGCGCAGCGACACGGTGGTCCGCTTCGGGGCGTGTCGGCAGCGCTTGTCGTGGCCAGGCTTGGCCAAGGGGCGTCGGCGGCACCGGGCCGAGCACGGCTAGACCGCGGCTTGCCCTTCGTGCAGACGAGTAGCGATCCTGTTGCGAGGTGGCGCCAAGACGCCGGTTCGCCAACGTGCGCGCGCTGGAAGAGAGATCGGCATGAGTGACGACGCTGACCACCTGATCGACAGTCTCGAGAGGTCTGAGCCGCTCCGCGAGTCAACGATGCGGACGGCGATCCGCTCGCTTCACCTGCCGCGCGGGTCCCGCGGGCTCGACATCGGGTGCGGGATTGGTCTTCTGTCGCTCCTCTTGGCCGAGGCGACGCACCCCGGCGGACAGGTGATCGGCCTCGATATCTCCCGGCCGGTGCTGGCCCATGCCCGTCCGAAGACCGGGGAATCGCCCTGGGCCGACTGCATCTGCCTAAACCAGGGTGACATGCGGCGATTGCCGTATCAGGATGACGCCTTCGATTGGGCCTGGAGCGTGGACTGCGTGGGCTATCCATCGGCCGACCTGCTGCCGATCCTGAAGGAGATCTGCCGCGTCGTCCGGCCAGGAGGGTCAGTCTCCCTGCTCGCCTGGAGCTCCCAGCAGCTGCTTCCCGGGCATGCGATGCTCGAGGCGCGCCTGAACGCCACATGTTCGGCCTATGCTCCGTTTCTCGAGGAAGCACCTCCGCTCGCGCACTTCCAGCGCGCGCTGCACTGGTACGCGCAGGCAGGGATTGCCAACGCGACCTGCACGACCTTCCTCGGCGAGGTGCAGGCGCCGCTGACGCCGGAGATGCGGGGGCGCTGGCCCTGCTCTTCGACATGCTGTGGGGGCAGCCGTCGCCTGAGGCGTCCAGGTCTGACATTGCAGAGTATCATCGGTTGTGCTCCCCGTCGTCGCCGGACTGCATCCTGGATGTTCCAGGCTACTACGCCTTCTTCACCTACACCATGTTCACTGGGGAAGTGGTCCGTTAGGCGGCAAGCGAGGCCTTCAACCAGCCTCATCGTGCCGACCGGCGCCCGAGGAGCCATGCCCCAACTGGTCAAAGGCGGCAAGCATGTCTTCGGTTGGTCTCGTGTGGATCAAGACGGGCGAATCCGCGTCCCGCTGGAAGCGATGCGGGAGTACTCGTGGACGGAGGGTGAGCGCCTGCTGCTCCTCTCCGGCAGCCGGACCTCCGGCGGGTTTGGGTTGGGATCCCTGGCCTCGCTGCGGGGGTCGCCCCTCGGATCCGTGGCCGATGCCCGTCCCGATCTTGCCGGCTTGTCCATTGCGGAAGGGGAACTTGTGCAGCATCGCGGCCGTACGTACTGCTGGGTTGAACTGCGGGGCGGACTGATCCGTCTGCCTTCGGAGACTCTCGGGAGGTACGGGATTGCCACCGGCGATGACCTGCTGGTGATCCGGGGCAGCGGGCTGGCGCTGGGCTTCGCCGTCCGGGGGCCCATCGTGGAGGAAGCCCGAAAGCATCCAGCGCTTGAGCGGTTCACGGCTTCCGGGTGAAACGGCCCGCCTGCACGACCGGTGGAGCAGGCCGCCGGGGTTTCTTGGGCGGACTGGGATCGTGGCGCCCTGCTTGACGGCGCCGGGTGCGGTGTGAGAAGATGAGCTGCCATCACGGGGTGGATATGAGCGCCTTTCGGCGCAAGACCTACCGCAACCTGGGTGAACTGCTAGCCGATGTCCGGATCCTTCTGTCGAGGCGGAGGGAGATCCGTGCCCTGATGCGGGGAGGGATCATCCCGCCCGCCTTTCGCGAACGGCTGATGCTGGTGGTCACGGAAGTCCACGGATGCCGCTACTGCTCCTATGCCCACGCCCGCGCCGCGCTCTCATCTGGCATCTCTCAGGAGGAGATCGAGGCGCTGGCGACCCGCGTCTTCGAGGGAAGCCCGCCCGGGGAAGTGCTGGCTTTGCTGTATGCCCAGCACTGGGCGGAGGCGGACGGGAACCCGGAGGCTACGGTGCGCAAGCGAGTGGTTGCGCAATACGGCGAGCAGGCGGTCGAAATGATGGAGCTGGCGCTGCGCATGATACGGATGGGCAATCTGTCGGGCAACACGTTCGACTACTTGCTGTATCGCATCTCGTGTGGGCGATGGGGAGCCTGGAGGAGGGCAGCCACCACCAGGTGAGGATGCGGCGCGACCTCTCCACACGCATGGTCAGCGCAAGGTACCGTGAGGCGCAGTTGTGGAACCCCCCGATCTGGCTGCGGGCGGGGCTTGGGAGGTGAGGCATGGAGCTTTTTCCCGCCCTGAGGCTCAGCTGGCTCAATGGCTGGCTGTTCGTGGCGGCGCTGAGCTTGACCGATGCCATCACCTTCCGGCTCTTCCCGAAGGCGGTCGTGGAGCGCCTCTTTGACCGGTCCGGCTGGAGCCGGAAGCAGGTTGTCTTCACCTTCGTCGGGAAACTCGTTGCCCTCCTCTCCCTCATCTTGCTTGCCCTGACGCCTCTGAAGCTCGATCATCCGGTGCTTGTGATCGGCGCATGTATCAGCGCGCTCGGCCTGGCCGGCTTGGTGTTGGCGCTGATCAGCTTCAAGAACACGCCGGGCGACCAGCCGGTCACAAGCGGCCTGTACCGGATTTCGCGCCACCCTCAGATCGTGATGTCCTTCATGGTCCTCGCCGGAGCTTGCCTGGCGGTCGGCTCGTGGACAGCGTTGGCGATCCAGATCGCGTCCCACTTCTTCACCCACCTGGGGATCATCGGGGAGGAAGACGTCTGCACCAAGCGGTATGGTGACGCCTATCGTGCCTACTTGAAGAGGGTGCCTCGCTACTTCATCTTCTTCTGAGCAATCCTCCTCCCGCCGAAATGGCCAATCGCCTTGGTATCGCACCAGCGGACAAGGTGATCTCGGTCCGCGGATTTCGGGCGGCCGTCAGGCGCAGTCTCCCCGCGGGGGCAAGGCTGGCCAATGTCCAAGTGGTCGGTCGATTGGGATGTTGCCCCTGTGTACCTACCGAACAGCGTTTCCCACCGTTTGCCAGTGACGCTAGAATCAGTCGAACAAGGGCCTAGTGGAGGCGGCATGGCTCAAAGACAACGAACAATCAGCGTGCGAGTCAATGGCCAGAAGCGGCGCCTGAGCGCCGATCCGGGCGAACCCCTGCTGGACGTCCTGCGGAGGGCTTCCTACCTGAGCGTCAAACGCGGCTGTGACAATGGCGCCTGCGGCGTGTGCTCGGTGCTCCTGGATGGAAAACCTGTCCGCAGCTGCAAAGTCCGGGCGGAGCAGGCAGACGGTCGCGAGATCCAGACCGTGGAGGGACTGCCCACGCCGAACGAGCTCCACGCGATCCAGAGGGCGTTCCTGGAGATCGGCGCGTTTCAGTGCGGCTACTGCACGCCGGCTCAAATCATGGCGGCCAAGGCGCTCCTCGATCGAACCGCGGATCCAACCGAGAAGCAAGCTCGGGATGCCCTGACCGGCGTGTTGTGCCGCTGCACAGGATACGTCCGCCCGGTCGAGGCCGTTCTGCGCGCGGCGGCCATGTTGCGGGGCGATCCCGTCCCATCCGCGTCGCCCGTGCGCAAGGTCCTTCCTCGGCACGGATCCCCAGCGGATCTGCCCGAGGCGTACCGGCGGCTGGAGGGCTCGTCGAGGTTCCTCCCTCCACTGGTGTTCTCGCCTCCCGAGATGGAGGCCTTGCGGGTCGTCGGGCAGCCGCAGGTGAAGGTCGATGGAGAGAAGCTCGTGCGCGGTCTTCCCGTCTTCACCGATGATGTTCGGATGGAGGGCATGTTGTATGGTGCCCTGCTGACGAGCCCTCACGCCCACGCCCGGATCAAGCGCATCGACGTTTCGCGGGCGCGCGCGCTGCCCGGGGTCCATGCGGTCCTGACATACCAGGACCTGCCCCGCGTCAAGCATGCCTCAGGTGGGCAAAGCTACCCGCAGCCCCTGCCGTACGATCAGGTCTGCCTGGACAACAAGGTCCGGCACGTGGGCGATCGGGTGGCGGTGGTGGCCGCCGAGTCGCCCTCCCTGGCGCAGCAGGCGCTGGAGCTGATCGAGGTTGAGTACGAAGTGCTCCCCGCGGTGGTGGACCCGGTGGAGGCCATGGCCGCCGGCGCGCCGGTGATCCATGATGAGCCGGACACGACTGGCATCCACGACCGGATGCGGAACATCGTCCATCACGTCGAGGCCGAGGTCGGGGGCACTGACGCCGCGCTGGCCGCGGCCGACCACGTCTTCGAGGGCGAGTACCGCACGCCCAAGCAACAGCATGTGCACCTGGAGCCTCATGTGTGCATCACCTACTGGGACGACGACGCCCGGCTGGTCGTCCGCACCAGCACGCAGGTCCCGTTCCACATCCGGCGGATGCTGGCGCCGTTGATCGGATTGCCGGTCAAGCGGATCCGGGTGGTTAAGCCCCGCATCGGCGGAGGCTTCGGCAACAAACAGGAGATGATCCTTGAGGATCTGTGCGCCCACCTGACGATGGCCACCGCCCTTCCGGTGCGCATGGAGCTCAGCCGAACCCAGGAGTTCATCAGCACGCGCTGCCGGCATTCGACGATCATGCGCTACCGGATCGGCGTCAAGGGCGGGAAGGTTACGGCCGCCGACCTGTATCTGATCGGGGACACGGGCGCGTATGGGACGCATGGTCTGACGGTCCAGATGGTGGGCGGCTTCAAGGGGCTGACGCTGTACAACGCTCCGAACTCGCGCTTCGTCTGCGACGTCGTCTACACCAACACCACGCCGGGCGGCGCCTATCGGGGCTACGGCACCATGCAGTGCGAGTTCGGCGTCGAGGTGCTGATGGAGGAGATCGCCGAGCGTCTGGGCCTGGATGTGGTGGAGTTCAAGCGGGCCAACTGGATCCGCGTCGGGGAGAAGATGCACCTGTCGCGGGCGCTGGGCGAGGGAAGGGAAGGCTTCGAGCAGACCCTGCAAAGCAGCGGCCTGGACCAATGTGTCGCCATTGGACTGCAGGCCACCGACTTCTACGCCAAGCGCCAGTCGCACCGTGGGCAGACCGGCCGATACCGGCGTGGCATCGGGATGGCCGTGGTGATGCACGGGAGCGGGGTGGCCGGCCTGGACATGGGCTCCGCCACGATCAAGCTCAACGATGACGGGTCATTCAACCTGCTGATCGGCGCCGCCGATATCGGGACCGGGTCGGATACCATCCTGGCACAAATGGCGGCCGAGGTCCTCGGCGTGCCCGTGGACGACATCATCGTCTACTCCTCGGATACGGACTTCACGCCGTTTGACAAGGGTGCCTATGCCAGCAGCACGACGTATATCAGCGGCGCGGCGGTCCGGAAGACTGCCATCCAGGTCCGGGGACAGATCTGTGACCACGCCGCCAAGATGCTCGGGAACGTCAAGCCAGAGGACTTGGCCCTTGAGGGTGGGGCGGTCGTCGCGCCGGACGGCCGCTCGGTGACGCTGGCCGAGGTGGCCCTGAGCAGCCTGCACCAGCAGGACCAGCAACAGATCATCGCCTCTGCGTCGCATGTCAGCCAGGTAAGCCCGCCTCCGACCGCGGCGCAATTCGTCGAGGCTGTGGTCGACACGCAGACGGGGCACATCCATCCTGAGCGTCTGCTGATGGTCGTTGATTGCGGGCGGGTGATCAACCCAATGACCGCCGCCGGGCAGGTCGAGGGAGGCATGGCCCAGGCCCTGGGCTTTGCCGTGATGGAGGAGATGCTCTTCGACCAGGCGGGTCGACCCATCAACCCGCGGCTTGGGAAGTACAAGATCCCGAGGGCCCATGACATGCCGCCGGCGGATGTGATCTTCGTGGAGACAGATGAGCCGAGCGGCCCCTTTGGCGCCAAGTCGGTGGCGGAAATCTCGATCGACGGGGTTGGCCCGGCCATGGTCAGCGCCGTCCACGACGCGACGGGCGTGTGGATGCGCGAGCTTCCGCTGACCCCTGCGCGGGTTCTGCAGGCGCTGCAGGGTGGTGCCGCCTAGGGGCAGCCATCGGCGGCCGCGGGGCGTCAAGCGGTCTGGAAATCCATGACCGAGCCGATCCATCGCCCTCCTGTCCGAGGCGTATCGCGGCGCGCCGTCCTGGCTGGCCTCCTCTTGCTGATGCCGGGACGGTGGGACCGGTGCGAAACATGGCTTCCCTCGGCCTGAGGCTCAGAAGGGAGAACCAACGTGCAGGATATCATTGAGATCGGCTCCGTCCGAAAGGTCTCGATCACCATCCTGGTGGACAACAAGGCCGACCTGATCGTGGAGTCGAGCGAACGGGTCAAGTACTTCACCGATGAGCCGCTCCTGGCCGAGCACGGCTTCTCGGCTCTGATTCAGCTGGACGACTTGGAAAAGAGGATCTTGTGGGACGCCGGCGTCTCTCGCGTGGCGCTGATGGAGAACCTGCGGCGCATGAAGCTGGACGTGGCCTCGATCGGTACCATTGCCCTCAGCCACGGACACCACGATCACTGTGCGGCGATGACGGACCTGCTCATGGAGATGGCGGCCCTGTCTCAGGAGAAGGAGTGGGATGTGCCGCCCGACGGTCAGCGGGTCGAGGAATGGATTGGGGCCTCCCGGATCCCACTCGTCGCGCATCCAGCCGCGTTCCGCGAGCGCTGGTGGCGGAAGGACGATGGCACGCTGGTCGGGCCAGTCCTGCCCGCGCCCGCAGACGCCTGGCGGGCAATGGGGGCCAAGATCGTGCTCTCGGAAGGCCCCCATCGGCTGGCCCAAGGCTGCTGGACTACCGGCTACGTCCCTCGCACGAGTTTCGAGAAGGCCGGAAGGGGGAAGAAGCGGCTCTACCGCCAGGGCTCGCAGTTGCTCCCCGATGACCTGGAGGACGACCAGGCCATCGTGATCCACGTGGAGGGGAAGGGGCTGGTCGTTCTCTCGGGCTGTGGTCACTCGGGCATCGTCAATACTATTGTGCATGCCAGGAAGATCTCCGGCGTGGAGGAGGTGTATGCCGTGATCGGGGGGTTCCACCTGGCCACGGCCAGCGGGGAGGACATCGGCAAGACGGTCGACCAAATGCGAGCGCTGCGGCCGCGCCTGGTCGTGCCCTGCCATTGCACGGGCCTCAAAGCCGTGTGCCGCTTCGCCCAGGGGATGCCTGACCAGTTCGTCGAGGGTGTGGTGGGTGCAACGTACTCGCTGTGATGTTGGTCGCACCGCGCGGGGTCGGGGCCATGTGGCCCTCCCTGGATCTCGGACAAGGATGTCACTATGCAGTGGTTCCCGAATCTGGCGCTCGGCCTGCTCAACGGCTGGATCCTGCCGGTCATCCTGTACCTGAGTTTCGGCTTGTTGCTCGCCGTCTTGCCCAAGCGCGCCGTCGCCAGGTTGTATGACCGATCGCATCAGGAACCTCGCCGGGCGTTGCCGCGCATCCTGGGCGTGCTGTTGGTCCTGGCGTGGCTAGCCCAGGCGATCCTGACCCCGCTGCGGCAAGGACATGCCGTGCTGGCCATCGGCCTCGCGCTGTACGCCTTTGGCCTGGCGGGGTTCATCGTCGCCCTGCTCAACTTCGCAGCCACTCCGCCGGACCAGCCGGTCACGCGCGGCCTCTATCGCATCTCGCGGCACCCCCAGCAGTTCATGATCTCGGTCGCCTTCCTGGGGACCAGCGTTGCCATGGGATCGTGGCCGGCGCTCCTCCTGATGGGAATTGCCGTCGTCGGGGGGCACTTCCGACTCCTCGCGGAAGAGAAGGCCTGCCTCCAGCAGTACGGCGACTCGTACAGGGACTACATGAAGCGCGTCCCCCGCTACTTCCTGTTCTTCTAGCCGGGTCGGGCCGGGGATCGGCAAAGGAGAGGTAGGCCGCTTGACCGAACACAGAAGACATCGCCAATATCGTCGTCGCGACAGGTCTGATCACGAGGACATGATCGCCATCTGCCTGTCCGATGGTCCTCGAACCGTGGCCGAGATTCAGCAGCAGTTCATCGAGTTCCCGCGCTGGTTTGGCTTCTTCGTTGAGCTATTTGACCGGGACTCGATCGAACAGGGCGTGCTGACCGACGAGCTGCAGCGCGATCTTGAGAAGATGGAGAGAGCGGGCTGGGTGGAGCGCCAGGAGGAGCGGTACTCGCTGACAGCGCTGGGCGTGGAGAAGGCGAACGAAAGGCTGGCGGGCATGCGCAGGGCAGGCGCGCAGGCCCGTAAGCTTGTGCAGCCGGAGACCGTCTCGAGGGTCTCGCTGGGCGTGCATCTGGCCCTGGCGGCGCTCAAACTGCCGGCGGGGCTGCTCTCCGGGAGCGTGGGGTTGATCAACGATGCCGCCGACACGCTGCTCGACGGCGTTGCCTCACTGTTGGTTTATGCCGGCCTGCGCCTTGACCGGGAGCGCGCCGTCAACGTCGTGCTGGTGCTGCTCATGCTGGGGACCGGCGGCCTCACGTTGTTCGAGGCCATCCGGCGTTTCTTCGTTCCGTTCGAGCCGGAGGTGGACTGGTACGTGTTCCTGGCGGCGCTGGCTTCTGCCCTGGTCTGCCTCGCCCTGTGGGCCTATCAGCGCTACGTGGGCCTCCGCAGCGCCAGCGTGGCGCTGATCACGCAGTCGGTCGACTCGCGAAACCATGTCATCGTGGCGCTCAGCGTGACGGCCGGTCTTGTCGCCTCGCTGCTGCGCTTCAGCCTGCTCGACACGCTGGTGGGACTGACGGTGGCTGTCCTGATCCTGAAGAGTGCCGTCGAGCTGGCGCTCGAGACCCTGCGGTCGTTGCGGGAGGGGAAGGTGGACCTCTCGCGCTACAAGATCGGGCTGCTAGATAGAAATGATGAGTTCCAGCAGGAGCAGCTGCGCGACTGGATGCTGTATCTCGCCAACCAGGAGCAGCTGACGCAGGCCGAACTGATCGGCCGAGTGCGTCATGCGCTCGACTTCAGCGACAACCCCGCCCTGCGCGGATTCGGCCTGGGTCGCAGGGCCGATACTGACGAGCGGGCGGCACGGAGCCTGCGCCAGCTACTTGAGTGGGGATGGCTTGCCGGAGACGGGCCTCTCTGCGTGACGGAAGCGGGGAAAGCGCACCTGCTCCAGGCGATGAGGAGAACGCGCGCGGACCGGCACCGCCTGGGCGCCGGTGGGCACGGGGCTGCGAGGAACCGGGACGGGTGACGATCCGGAAGGGGAGGGACCCGATGCATCTCTTCGCTGGCGCGATCCTGGTCGTGGAATTCGGGGTGAGCATCGTGCTGGAGAAGACACTGTCCATCCGCGCCCTGGACTGGATCGGCGCGTTCGTGTGGATCCTCGGCATGGCGCTGATCCTGCTGTCAATCACGACGCTGCGCTGCAGGGGGGACGTCCCGGCCGGGTCGAGTTTCGTGAACACCGCGGCCGTGGTGGCGGCAGGCGTCTTCGGGATCGTGCGTCATCCCCTGTACCTGGGCTGGAGTCTGATGTACCTGGTGCCCTTGCTCTTCAACCCCCGCTGGGAGCTGGCCGTCCTGGCCCTGGCCGGCATCGTCGCCGTGCAGGTCTTCACGCGTCAGGAGGAGAAGGCTCTGCTGGATCGGTACGGCGACGCCTACCGAAGCTACGCGGCAACGGTGCCCAGGATGGACCTGGTGCGGGGGCTCTGGCGGGCGATCCGGCGCAGGCGCCAAGCCTAGGGCGGATTACCGAGTGCAGGCGGGCCCACTCCGGTTCGGCGAACACGATTGCGGAATGTCCGCCGTAGTCGCTGTCCGCGTGGCACGCGTGGCCGACGCCGAACAGGGCGTAATTCGGGCTGAGGATCTCGGCGGCGCGCGGCGCGCTGTTCCTCCACCAGTCGAAGGCCTTATGGACGCTGCCGCCGCGGGCCGCCGCGCTCAACCACCGGTCAGCTGAGTAGCCCGGCGGACCGTGGGGCGCACCCTCGTCGTCGATCAGCCACATCACCTGTTCATCTACGGCTGGGCTGGCGGTCGCGGCGCCATCCAACGCCGGAGCCGTTGCTCTCCATGTGGATGAACGCCCTGATCTCCGGGTCGCCGATGTCTGTGGGCTTGCTCTCGGGTTGATGGCCGCCCTGTACGCTCTTCCGCTTACATGCTCTAATACATGCTGTCTGGGGATGGACGATGCCCTTTGGGACAGAGCCCCGTTGATGCACGGCTTAGTGGAGGGAATCCATGGCAACTGGCAAGGAAAACAACATCGCCAGGGGCAAGAGGATCGTGGTTCAAGAGAACGGCCCATATGTGGTCGAGGGCGGGATTCCGTTGGTGCACAAGGCGCAAGTCGTCTCCGAGCACGGCGAACCGCTCACCTGGAAGACTGTGGGCGTGATCGAGACCGACCAGACGTACCTCCTCTGCCGCTGCGGTCATACGAGCGAGAGGCCGTTCTGCGACGGCACGCATGCCGAGACCGACTTCGACGGCACCGAATCGGCCGATACGGGCGTCACGGCGGACCGACAGGCCATCTTCCCTGGGGCCACCCACATCGTCGTGAAGAGCGACCCCTCCCTTTGTATGCTTTCGGGTTTCTGCGGAACCAGGTATGCCTCGATCGCGCAGATGATTCCGCAGACCGCGGATACGAGCGTGCGATCCCTGGTGATGGCAATGATCGAGCGATGCCCCTCTGGCTCGCTGACCTACTCCATCAAACCGGGTGAGCCAGATATCGAGCCCGATCTCCCTCGGCAGGTCGCCATGACAACGGAGATCACTTCGGAGGGTCCCATCGCCGGCCCTCTGTGGGTGACTGGCAACATCGCCATTGAACGGGCCGACGGGAAGCCTCTGGAGATCCGCAATCGGGTCACGCTCTGCAGCTGCGGGCATTCGGCCATCAAGCCTCTGTGCGACGGCACCCACCGAAGAATGGGAATCAAGGAGACCCGCCGCCCGTAGCGCCTGTCGCGGAGGAATCGACCTGGCGCCCAGGCCACGCTTGCCTGGCCTGGTCAGGCCTCATCGCTTCTCGAACATCTAGCGCTGCTATCGAGGGATCCATGGCGTGTGGATAAGATCGCTGGTCGGCGCTGTGACGATGGGGGGCGATTGGCAGGAGGCGGCGCGCGCATCGCGGTCCCTTAGTCGAGGGGCCGTGGGAGACTTCACGTGAGGATCACGACGAAGGTCATCCCCTGGATCGGGATCTGCCTCCTTGCGCTGTTGGTTGTGGTTGCCGCAGCGTTTGTGTTCCGGCAAGCGCAGAAGCTGGGTCTCTGCTTCGATGCCCAGCTGGCGGCAGGATCCGGCCAGTGGCCCCGGGCGTTTCGGGATCTGCTCAGGCTTCAGGCCGTCGATCCGGATTACCTCGACACAGAAGCTCGGCTTCGTGAGGCGACGGAGAAGGTGGCGCTCAGCCTCCCTCTCGGACGCGAGGACCTCGACGTGGAGGTCTCTGTCATCCGCCTCCTGGCTGCACGCGGGGAGGTTGAGACCCTGGCCGGCGCGCTGGATCGCGCCGTCGTCGCCGTCCCGGCCGGGTGGTTCATCATGGGAAGCCAGTGTGGCGGCGATGATGAACGCCCCGAGCATCTCGTGTTCCTGGATGCCTTCGAAATCGACCGCTACGAGGTGACGAATTCCCAGTACCGCCGATTCCTTCTTGCCACCGATCGGCGCCCGCCCTTCTACTGGCCGGGGCAGGATTTCCCTCCGGGGCAAGCTGACTATCCTGTCGTTGGCGTAGACTGGGCCGGCGCCAACGCTTATTGCGCCTGGGTGGGGAAGCGACTGCCGTCCGAGGCCGAATGGGAGATGGCGTGCCGAGGAGCCGATGGTCAGATCTACCCTTGGGGGGACACCTGGGAGCCGGGGCGCGCCAATGTCCCTCTCAACTCAGACGCCTCAGACGGCGAGCTCTCCGTGTCCGAGGCCAGAGAGCTGCTCTTGGGGAGCACCTCCGGCACCGATGGTGCGGCTCTATACCCAGTCGGATCGTATATGAGCGGGGTGAGCCCCTGGGGCGTGCTGGACCTTGTGGGCAATGCATCCGAGTGGACGCTGGACTGGTATAACTGGAGCGACTACACAGGCCTTCCCGACCGAAATCCGGTCGGGATGGGGCCGCCGTGGAACCACTCTCTCCGGGGCAGCGC